>JAHWIL010000045.1 GCA_019322545.1 Candidatus Woesearchaeota archaeon | reverse complement strand
TGTTTTTGTGCAGCTGACCTCCAACCCTTTGAAATTTATCCTGCCAACATAAAGGTGAACAGGCCCTTTCTTGCCCAGATAATCAAAAACCCATCTCTGCCTTTTTTCATTATCTATATGCTCTTTTGCCCTTATTGCATGGGTTACTTTTAATAAAATATCATCAATTGGAACAGAAAAATTCATCAGAGGCCATACTCTAAATTTATTTCCTGTTTTTGGATGGCTTTCTTCATTAATTCTCAATGCAGGCCAGTCTCTCATTGCAGGGTTTGGATGGTTGATATCTGTCTTGATTCTAACAACAGCCTCTCCTTGCTTGTATCCAGAAAACATCTTTTTCCATCTTTTCATGTGCTCTTCAATTAATCTGCTTCTGCAGGGGCATGGTGTTTTATTAACAGATAATTTCCTGAAATTCTCTGCCTTGCATGTGCAGACATAAGCATGCCCTTTTTTTATCAGGTGCTCTGCATAAAAATAATAATGCTTTATTCTGTCTGACTGTATAATCACTTTTGAAACATTGTTCTTTGTAAGCCATTTTGCATCTTCTGGAATCAGCTTGTAGCTTGGTTCATAGATATTATCTGGGTTTGTGTCTGAAATCCTTAAAAGAAGCTTGCCATCGTATTTTCTGCAAAACTCTGAATTAAGTGAACAGACATAGGCATGCCCCAGATGCAAAGGTCCTGAAGGAGATGGCTCAAATCTCATGATAACTTTTCCTTTGCCTGCTTTTTTCAACACAGGCAGCCCTGTTCTTATCTTTTTCCTGATAATTTTAATCTTGTCTTTGTATTTCTCAAATTCCTTTATCTGCTCAGAAAACTTCATGGTATTTACTTTTGCAATTATCTTCTGAACTTCCTTAGAAATATCTGCCATCTTGTCTTTTAACTTTTGATTCTCAGAAATAAGCTTGCCTATGACAGCCCCGACATTCGCCTTGCCCTTGAATTTCAATGCATTCTGCAGGGCATATTTCAGTATATCCTCTTTTAAGCTCATAACAGGAATAATAGATATTTGATATATAAATTTATGCACCAAAAGACTTATAAATATTATTTGCTTTGAAAGTAATATGCCCCGCCAAAGAAATATTCATATAATTCCAAGAGCAACTGTTGCAAGAATCCTGATAAGGTCAGGAGCAAAGCGCGTTTCAGCAAAAGCAGCAGATGCATTTGCAGAAATAATAGAACAGATAGCAGAAGATATCGGGCAAAAATCAGTGAAATTAGCAAAACATTCCGGCAGAAAAACAGTAAAAGAAAAAGACATTAAACTTGCTGTAAAATAATTCTTATTGGGAACAAAGAAAAAATAAAAACATGATTAGCTATTTAACTAATCTCAGTTAGTAGTCATCATCTGTATCATCATAATCGTCATCCTGGAATCTTAGATGTTCCATTTTCCGATACCTCCTGGATTTTTATTTATGTCCTTTTCTGCCCATTTTGGGCACCTCTGAGGAATTTTCCCTTCTAATATATAGGAAAGTCTAGGTAAGTATTGTCTTCAGAATGAGTATAATATACAATATCAATCTAGTATTTAAATCTATCTAATTTCTCTAAGCCACATAAGCCCTATCTTAATCATCAGCCTGTTGAATCTGTCAGAAATTTTGTATGTTTTCTTATACATGTCATAATTTATCAGGCCCATTGTTTTCATAGGCGTAAGAATTCGGTCATAGAACTGCCTTTTGTTATATGAAATCCTCGGCTGTTCTTTTTTAAAGGGAATTTTCTCATTTGCCTGGTCAACAAGCTTTCCTTCATGAAGTTTTGTTGCAAACATAGACATCTCTGTCTTGCCAATCTCTCCACCAGCTTCTTTCATATGTTTCATCAGAAGTTTTGCAACTATTTCCTGCTGTTCTGTGGCAAAGATTATTTTATAGATATCATCTGGAAAATTGTATTGGTCAAATAAGATTACCATTTTTCTCCCTTATGTAGCAAAATACATACTACTATATAAATATATCTTTCTACTATATTGGATGATAAATTTTATATATCTTCATAAATTTCAGTTATTCGAGGGCTCGTGGTCTAATGGCAAACCTTTAAGAAATGTTTGACCGAAACAAATGGGTCTTTGAAATGCTTCGCATTTCCAAGCCTTCAAGCAATCTTTGAAGTTTCGCTCGTTAGACTCGCTCAAGCCCATGATGGGCTCGTGGTCTAATGGTATGACATTCGCTTGGCTGGCGGAGGACTCCGGGTTCGATATGATTTACGAAAATCCCGGCGAGTCCATATGAAATTAAACAAAAAATTAGAAGAAAAATTGAAAGCAAGGGTTTTAGTGCACCTTAAGAACGGGAGAAGGGGATGGGATGTCCAGCATACTCTTGCTGCTGTTTATTATATGAGAAAATTAATAGAAAAAGAAGGCGGCAATGAAAAAATACTTGTAACAGCAATGTATCTTCATGATATAGGATATCCTCAGTTTGACAAGAAATATACTTTTGATGAAGTAATGAAAAGCAAACCCGAGCACTCAATAATTGGTGCAGAAAAAGCTGAAAAAATTCTAAATGAGCTTGATTATACTGCTGATGAGATTAAAAAAATTGTTCATCTGGTTAAAATCCATGATGAACTAACTAAGATATCAACTGCTGATGAGATTAAAGTAATGGAAGCAGACAGCCTGGGCATGATAGACTGGGAAATGGTTTCTATTACTTATGATAAGGAAAGCATTATAAAATTCATGGAATACTTTGAAAGGGAAAGAGTGCCAAGATTCAAAACAAAAACAGGAAAGAAATTATTAAAAAAACTTTTTAAAAAAGCAGAGGAATACACTTTAAAGATGTAGGATGGAAATAGAAGCAAGAGTAAGGGTAAAGGATTTTGAAAAACTAAAGCAAGAATTAATTAATCTTGGCGCCAGTTTTGGAGATACCAAGAAGCAGGAGGACAGATATTTTTACAATAAGGAACAGCTGGCAAAAGAAGTCAAAGGCCCTGGTTCTTTTGTTTTGAGAATAAGAAAATCCGACAAATGCTTCCTGACCTATAAGGCATTTACAGACCAGCTTGGTGCATGGGATGAGCACGAGGTTCTTATTGATGATTTTGATGTCATGAATACTATATTGCTTAAATCTGATTTTGTGCAGATAATACAGGTAATTAAGTCGCGGACAAAGGGAAATCTTGGAGAATATGAGCTGTGCCTTGATGAGATTAAAGACCTTGGAACTTTTATGGAAATTCAATTAATTGGGGAAGATAAGGAAGATGCAAGGCAGAAACTGCTGGCATTGTTAAATAAGCTTGGTTTCAGTAAAGAAGATATTGAACACAGGGGCTATCCAGAGATAATGCTTGCAGACAAGATGAAGTTTGGAGGCATGAAATGAAAATATTTTATATTTTCAAAGTTAAAATCACAGATTTAAACAAATGAAAAGAAAATTAGAATTCATCTCAACTGTATACATTGTAAAAGACAGCAAAGTACTTCTTTTGTTAAACAAGAAACTAAGCAACTGGACTCCACCTGGAGGGCATATTGAACATGGTGAAAAACCCTGCGAGTCTGTTATCAGGGAAACAAAAGAAGAAACTGGCTATGATATAGAAATTGTTGGAGAAAAGCAGGGAGAAACATTCCTGCACAGGCCGGTTGCAATTCACCTTGACAAGCTCCCCTGGGACCATGACCATCTGAACATCATGTATTTTGCAAAAGTAACAGGAGGAATTCAAAAAAAATTCACAGATGAGGGATGGGAGATGAGGTGGTTTTCAAAAAGTGATTTGGATAACTCTGAATTATTCAAAAATGTTAAAGTTCTTGGAAAACAGGCAATTGATGAGATAAGATAATGAAAGAATCATTTGAAGAACTGATAGATATCGCAAAAAGAAACAGAAAATACAGCCCCTGGATTAAAGAGAGAACTTCAGAAGAATACATCAAGGAGGTTCTTTCAGAAGTAAATGAACTGATGCAGGCAATAGAAAAAGGAGACAACAAAAACATACAGGAAGAGCTTGGAGATGTTTTCTGGGACACCCTGATGCTGACCATCATTGCAGAAGAAGAGGGAAAAGTAAATGCAAAACAGGTAATAAAAGGAGTAATAGAAAAAATGAAGAGAAGAAAACCATTTATTCTTGATGGAAAAGAAGTTACAACTGAAGAAGAAAAGAGAGTCTGGTTTGAAGCAAAAGAAAAAGAAAAAACTTTAAAATAAGATGTACTCTCCTACTTTCAGGGGAGTTTATGATTATCAATGATTCTATCTATGGGGGGCAGGAAATAGCAAATCCAGTTATAATTGAATTAATCAATTCAGCACCAATGCAAAGGTTAAAGAAAATTAACCAGCATGGCACAGTTGATATTGGAATAACAAGATTTGACCACAGCCTGGGCGTCTTTTTTTTATT
>JAHWIL010000044.1 GCA_019322545.1 Candidatus Woesearchaeota archaeon | reverse complement strand
CATTTCATACTGTTCCACGGTCCAGCTCCCGAGATAAACTCCTTTTATTGAATCTCCGTACAAAATATATAAACGCAGAACATAATCAAATGTGCCGTCTGATAAAAATACCAGAGGCATTGAATCTTCTGCAGGATAACTGCCAGATGTTGAATAATCGTCTTTCTCAATATAGATTGCAGCGCTTTCGTCTCCTTTCAGATTCTCTGCGCTTTCTGAAACAACCCATTCATTTCCAGTAAACTCTGCCTTGTGCTTTACAACTTCATAATCAGTTATTCTTGTTAATGGAACAAGATAAACACTTGTTTTTCCAGATGTTTCAGTGCTTAGAAAAGTCTCTCCTGTTTCATAGCCTTCTTTTTCTCCTCTCAGAATTCCCCATGAGCAGTATGGAATTTCTGCATTTAATACTGCTTCTGCACCGCCGTATCTGAATTCAGTTGTGCCGATATCAGAGCAGGTATATCTCAGGCAGGTGAATGATATATCAACACCTGCAATTGGCTCGTGGTCTCCATTAACATCATCAAAGCTCGCTATTGTCATGGGTGTTGTTTTGTCAGAGCAGTATTCGCTTTCTGTTGCAAGCGGCTCAAACTCAAAGGTGCTTGTTCCAAATGCAGTTCTGTCTGCCTGATTATGGTCAACAATAACCCTGAATGAAAATGAAAATGCATATCCTGTTTTTTCATCTGCAACAGTAACAAGGACAGGATATTTTACATCATAAGTGAACTTCCATATCTGAAGGCACAGCCACGAGACAATCTGGGCTCCTTTCTGCATTCCGCTTTCAATATAATCTCCTTTGCTTGGCCTCACATAAAAATCAATAGGCCACCTGTCATCATATGTAAACCCAACTTTAAAATTGCGATATTTAACCTCTGTAACATCCCAGACATAATGGTTCTTCATATAAGGCATGTCATTTGAAAAATCAGTATAATCTGTTCTGCTTACTTTAATCAAAGGAAGATTATAACGAAGCAGTGTTTTCAGTTTTTCTTTTATCTCAGAAACCTTCCATCTTCTTTTGTCGCACCTGATTTCAATATTTGAATAAGGAATGTCTGTATCAAGTGCAATTAAATCAATTGTCAAATCTTCAAGCTTTGCCTGGCTCTCTTCTCTCTCCATTATCTCAACTGCAAGCTCATATGCCTTTTTTAATCTGTAAGGAATATCTGTGTTAAACTCATTGATGTCAGTTATCTTGACCCCAAGCTTGTCGCTTATTGTTATTGGATATGCAACACTCAGCAGGATTCCTTCATCTGCAAGTTTTGTTGTGCTGGTTATCTGTCCGCGCTCCTCAATAATATACTGCTCCCTGAATATGTCAAGTTTTGAGATGCATTCTAAAAGATTCTCGTCAATATATCTGTCAATCTGCCTTGAAATAAAATCAAGAGAAGGTATTCTTCTCTGCCCGCCATAATACCAGTATGGATTTTTTCCTGTTTCAAGAGGAGAGAACTCAAGATAAGATGCCCTGTCTTTGACAAGCTCTTCAGGAATCTCAACATAGCCGCCTGTTGTTCCGATAATATCTGCTGCCTCTGCCCCGAGCTTTTCTATGCATGCCTCAACATAATTTTTTATCGGCTCTGCTTCTGAAGGGATTATAGACGGCTGTCTTGGCCTGAATATGCTTGTTTCTGACCTCAGATAGATTATAAGTGCAATAGAAAGGAGCATTATTATTCCTATTATTATAAATATGGTTATCTGTCCCTTTCTATTGCCGCACCTCTTTTTTCCGCAAATCATTTTAACTTTGAACTTTTTTTATGTATAACCTCATCCATGCAAAAAATAACAGCAGCAGTATTATGTAAACTGAAAGTGAAAACATTGCTCCAAGCCTGCCATACCATGATATTGCTGCATAAATTCCAAATATAACAAAATAAACAAGAAGGCATAGTGCATATGAAACAAATGTTCTCTTGTTTATTTTTTTGAATGCATTTCCAATTGATGAAAATATCCTTGAGGTCTCTGCATATTCCATGTAAACCATGAATACAAAATATGCAAGCATGACCATAACAATATACATGAGGATAATGCCTGCAGAATAATGAACCTTCATTAAAAAGAAAGGAATTGCAAAAATAACTCCTGCAGGAATAATCAGCATAAGATTCAGGACAACAAACTTAAGGTATTTCACGCACCTTAATTTTTTCTTAAGAAGATAATTCCATATCAATAATCTGCTGAAGGAATATGAAAACAAGGCAATTACAAAAAACAGAACAGCAGAAAATATCATTACCATTACAAAGGATTTCAGGTCATACAAAACAGTCTGCATCTGCTCTGCTGTCTGGGCTGTTGAAGTCATGGCTGTCTGCAAAGCAGCAACATCAATCTGGTTTGCCTTTATTTGTATCAAGAATAAAGAAAGATAAAGCACAGGAACTGTTATCACATAAAAAAGCAGGTCAAGCAGGAAAACATATCCAAAATCTGCTTTTAATCTAAAACTTTTTTTAAATAATTCCCATGGTTTCATTCTAACACCTCTGGATTTAATACAGGTCCTGATGCAGGAACATCATTCTCATCAGGAGTGTCAGACATTCCTGATGCAGTGCTTGCCTGCCAGTTTGAATAAGATGACTGTGATTGTGATATTGTATTATGAATCTTGTCAATAATATTGCCGTGCCCGTCTCTTGGCTTTTCCCT
>JAHWIL010000043.1 GCA_019322545.1 Candidatus Woesearchaeota archaeon | reverse complement strand
AGATTCAAGCTCGTCAACATATTTTGAGTCAGAAACACCAAGTTCAGGAATGCTTACTATGATTTTTACTCCTTCTTCGTCTCTTTCTCCAATGTTTTTAACCCTGACATTTGTAATCATTGAATATCCAGCCCTAATCTGCGAGTCCGGACTGAAGATTACATCTTTAATTATAACCTTGTTTCTTACCTGACTAGCGTAGATTTTTGCATTATACTGAATGTCATCACTTCCCCTGCCTGAGAATTCAATCTCAAGGTCATACTCTTCTTCTGCGTCTGCTCTTTCAGGAAGATGAATCTTAAGTGTCTTGGTGTATGTTTTACCTTCCACTATTGAGAATGTGTCTGTTGTCTCTCTTGCTTCATCTGCATCGTGGTCAAGTCCGTCAATTGCTGCTTCAAGAGTAACATGCTCGTCATTACCTGTTGCAATAAACTTAACCTTGACTGTGATATCTTCATCAACAGTTATGTCTCTTACCTCACCATCAACAACCTCTTCACCATTAACATATACTTTTTCGATTGTAACTGGCACGCTGTCTGCCTGTGCAATCCCTGAGAAAGCAACCATACTTACTATTAACAGAGCAATTACACCGAAAACTTTCAAAGCGCTTTTCATTTTTTGTTCCCTCCAAATTTGGTTTAGATTATTATTTAATTATCCCCCAAACACCTGCTAATAAACATAATCCATATTTAAATGTTTTGCTTATTTAGTTATATTTGAGTGGTTAATTAAAATGACTATTATATAATAGTTAAACAATAGTGACCTGTCTGTATTTGACTCTTCTAACGTCGTCATTATTGAATGTAAGCCGGATGTAATAGTTTCCTTCAGGAGTATCTTCCGGAACATCTATTGTGATATGTTTTGATGTTTCGTCTTTTCTCTTCAAGTCAAACGGACCTATGTTTTTTCTTAATCCAAGCTCCTGTATTGTTGCTGAGATTGTGATGTCTTTTAGTTTCTCAGTTCCCTTGTTTTCAACATCCATTGAGATTTCTATTTCATCTCCTGCTTTTGCATATTCGCTTCTTACAGCAAGGCGTGTTACCATCAGGTCATCCACAGCAAATGTTTCTTCTTCTGGTTGCTCATCATCTCCTATTGCTGCTATTGCTGTGTCTGAATGTGATAAATCATCATTATCTGTTACAGTCAATGTAACTGTATATGTTCCTTCTTTTGTATAAGTGTGAGTTGGTTTAACTCCTGTTCCTGTGAAACCATCTCCAAAATCCCATTCATAACTTTCAATTGTTCCGTCTGTATCATAACTTCCTGAACCATCAAATCTGATTTGCTCGTTTATATTGCCGGTATACCCATCTCCGGCATCTGCAACAGGAGCATTATAGTCGGGAACTATCTTGAATTCAGGAGAATACTCCCATTCGCTCCATTCAATTCCATCTGAAACACGGACTGCAAAAATCCATGCATCTTCCTCATTTACATAAGACGAATCAACTGTAATTTCATCTGCAAGAGAACTTAGCTCATTTCCATTTCTAAACCATTTTGTTTCTCTGTCCTGCTCGCTGTCTCCTGTATATGGTGTATCAGCATCATAGAAAGTATAATGTCCTGTTAGTACTGAGTCTTCATCTGCAGGAGCATTTGAAGCAGTAATATACGCGTTTTTTGCTTCTGGTGCATCCTGAACTGGATTAACTGTTATCGTAAGATAGCCGTCTGCGCCATTGCAGTCCAGAACTATTGTTGATTTTCCACTCCAGTCTTTTTCAAGATTGCTCATGTATAAATCATAATTAGCTCCTGACAATGCAAGATTGAAATGAGATGATTGTGTATCAATTGAAATCATTATCGGGCTGTCTGGGTCATGGCATTTTGATTTCAGGTTTTCATAGATTAAAGTGCCTGCTGCACTGCTTCCGGCAACACTTCTGATAGTTACCGGCGGATTTATAAGAGACAACACGCTTGTATATACTGACCTTATACTTGCTATGTTTACATTAATGCCTCCAGCAATAGTGATTGGATTTAAATCTGCAGAGATTGCATTTAAGCCCAGATATACTTTACTGCCTGGTATGCTGTCTTCATCAATATTTATTTCTTCTAAAGTGTCCCATTGTGCTGGAATATCCAGAGACACAGGTGAACTCGGATTGCTTGGGTTTGATGGCGGCAGTCCTGGTCCCCAGATTGGAGGCAATGCAAATACAGGTGTAGCCAGTATTGCTATTACAATCATGCTTAATATTAGTGATTTAAATTTCATTTTTTATTACCTCATGATTTATTTGTGATTATTACCAAAAAGGAAAACAGACACGTGCACCAGCTCTCACTCCATGACTCTGTCCTGATTTTCCCTGTCCTGGAAGAGGAGCATTTGTGTGGCTCTGTTCAGTATATCCTTCTATAAATCCTTCGCATATCCATTTTGGCTCCTTGCCTTCTTCTGTTGCTGGAGTTAACCTATATATAATTGCACCTGAAGCACCAACTGAATCCAGGTCAACATGTGGTCCAATATCATAATTACTTCCATATAACATTGCCTGAACAGCTAATTCCTGTCCCTTGCCCTTGAGTATTCTTTGTGCAACTCCTATGCCTGCTGCTCTTCCATCACGTGTCAAGTGCCATGGTGTTCCATTTTGTCCTTCATGCGAGCTTCCATAATTTGCCATTAATTTAATTACAGTTCCTGATTTCTCTGATAATAATAAGGATGCATTGGCATTTGCCTGGAAGATATCACTTAAAAATCTTGAGCCGTCTTTATAATCTCCTGTATTTTGCCCGAGCATTGCATTTAACTCAATTCTCCATTTGTCATCTGCATATCTTAATGACAGACCTGCTGCAAATCCGGTTTCAGTATTTTTAGATGCATCTCTGAATCTCTGTCTTGAGACTTCTGCAATCACTCCTGCTAACAAGGATTCATCTTCTGTTACAGGAGTATAGCCCCCTATTCCTAAAATTGTATTCTCCAGTTTGTATTTGCCTGCTGCTTTGAGGTTTCTGTTATTATCTGCAAAACCTTCATAGCCATATATTCTTAATAATAAATCGTCAGATAATTTTCCAAATACATCTCCCATAATTTCCTTGTTGGCATGTTCATCATAAAGATGTCCGCTTTCTGGAACAAAACTCTGTCCTCCCTGCACTCCAACAAAACTTGGATATTTAAGATTAAATGCCTCTCCAATAAAATCATTTCTTTGAGTTTTTTCAGCTTTTTTTACTTCAGGTTTTGGTTTAGCCTGAGGTGAAATTGGCGAACCAGCGAATGTTGATGGTACTCCATCAGGCAACATCTTTTTTTCCATAATATCTTCTGAAACTGGTTTATCACCAACTGTAATTTTTTCTTCCAGTGGCTTGGATTCTTCTGCTTTTTTTTCTTCTACTGGAGCATCAGCTGGTGTAAGAGGCATTGATGCACAACCAGCAAAAGCCAATGCTGCAGCAGGAACTGCTAATTTTTTTGGTATATTGATTTCTTTTGTAAGAATGTCGCCTAACCCATCATAAGCCTTATTTCCCCATTTTTTAGCAAAATCATTAAATCTTTTTCCAAGTAAATATGTCATTTTTCCACCCTCAATCTAATAGTTTACTCCCCTTTGGTAATATTACCCAGAAATAGACAGACTTATATTTAAATTTTATTGTTTTGTTTCTATTTTCAAATAGTAAAAATGGGGACACTGGGACTTTCAAAGCAGAATACTCGCGTATTCGTGCTATTCGAACCCAGATTAACCGGGTTGGAGCCGGTTGTAATGTGCCAGGTTATACCATGTCCCCATGCATATTAAAGGTTGAATTTTAGTTTTATAAATGTTTCTAGAATATTTGTCTTAGAAAGTTTTATATTTACTGCATTATAATCAATAGAATATGCTAAGTTTAGATGGAAGTTATGGTGAAGGAGGAGGGCAGATTGTCAGGACTGCGCTTGCTCTTTCTGCACTGACTGGCAAATCCTTTGAGGTTGTTGATATAAGAAAAGGAAGAAAACAGCCTGGATTAAAGGCACAGCATCTGCAGTGCATCAAAGCACTTGAACAGCTATGCAGTGCGAAATCAGAACATGCCAAACTTGGTTCAGACAAGCTTCGGTTTACTCCTGGAAAGATATCTGGAAAAACAGTGACTATTGATATAGGAACCGCAGGCTCTATTTCATTATTAATGCAATCATTGCTTTTGCCGTCTATATTTGCAGACAGAAAAGTGAGTTTTCATATTACTGGCGGGACATCAGGCAAATGGGCAATGCCTGTTGATTATTTTAGCAATGTTTTTGCCCAACATCTAAAGAAGTTTTGCGAAAAAATAGATATCAAATTATTAAAAAGAGGTTATTATCCAAAAGGCGGAGGACAGGTTGAGATTGTGATAAAGCCGAGATGGAGTGTTTCTAATTTTGAAGAATTTTTTATTGAAATGAAAAAACAAGGTCCGTTTATTGATATTGTTGAGCAGGGAACTCTTCTTCAAATCAAGGGAATAAGTCATGCTTCAAAACTGCTTGAGAATTCACAGGTTGCTGAGAGGCAGGCAAATGCAGCGCAGGTTTTATTGAGCAAATACCAGTGCCCTGTCCAGATAAGAACCGAGTACTGCGATACAAGGTCTATGGGCTCTGGCATAACACTTTGGGGCATTTTTTCAGAAGGAGATGAGATTGATTTTTCAAATCCTGTTATTATTGGCTCTGATTCTTTAGGAGAAAGAGGCAAGAAAGCAGAACTGGTTGGAAGAGAGGCAGCTGAAAATCTTATTAAGGAAATTGATTCTTATGCTGCTGCTGACAGCTATCTTGCAGACAATCTTGTTCCTTTTCTTGTTTTTGGAGGAAAAATAAAAACCTCAAAGATAACAAACCACTGCAAAACAAATATCTGGGTCTGCGAGCAGTTCCTCGGCAAGATGTTCAAGATAGATGAAGAGAACAAGGTTATTAGTGTTTGAAATTCTTTCTTTAATGCTTTTTTGATTTCTCTTTCTTTACTGTGGATTTCTACACTCCTGACAGGCGAGAGTGTAGAAATCCTACATCGGCAGCAAAAAAACTATTCATTAGATATTATTACTCCCTTCTCCGAAACTTTTTTAAATACACCAAAACTCCTTTGATGCATGACAGACGGAAAACCAACATGCTCATCCTGCAAAAAGAGAATCACAAATAAACAAGGTTCTACTATTTTTTTATGCCCAAACTGCGGAAAATATGAGATAGTCAGGTGCAGAAACTGCAGAGAGAGGGCAATAAGATACAGATGCCCTGGATGCGGATTTGAGGGGCCGAATTAAATGGCAGAAGTTGTAATCACTCTTAAAATCATGCCAGATGGTGTTGATTCTGATTTAAACAAGATAAAAGAAGAAGCAACAAAAAAGATTGCTGAGTTTGGCGGCGAGGTTGGCAAAAGCGAGGAAGTTCCTGTTGCATTTGGATTAAAATCATTGATTCTTATTTTTGTAATGGACGAGAAAATAGGCTCAACTGAGAAACTGGAAGATGATATTTCTGAGCTTTCTGGAGTGCAGTCAGTTGAGGTTACTGATGTCAGAAGAGCAATTGGATAATCTTCTTTAATCCTTTTTCCGGCATATCTGTTCTTATTCCAGTCAGAAGAAAATGCGTCTGTGATGCCTTGTATTTTTTTGTTTTTATCTTTTTAATTAATGTCTCTGTTTTTGGAATTTTCAGTTTATTTTTTTTGCAGAACTTATGGATATCTATAAATCCGATTGCTGGTATCTTGGATTCCTGTTTTATTATGTTTATTATCTTTAAATCTGTTTTT
>JAHWIL010000042.1 GCA_019322545.1 Candidatus Woesearchaeota archaeon | reverse complement strand
CCCATGTTTTTCCTGCTTTTGCCTGAAATACTGTTAATAGATATTCTTTTTCCTTGTTTGAGATTCTTGCAAATTTGTCTGCAAGTATCAAGCCATAAGGATATCCAGGGAATACTGCATCACTGCAGTTTTTTGCCAGCTGTTCAAGTATTTCTTCTATTTTTTCTTTTTTATTTGTTTCAAACTGAAAATAATATTTCCCTGATTTATTCAGCTTAACAATAAACATCTCCTCTGCTGGCAGAAATGAAGGATTGTTCAGGCTTATGTTTGGTATCATCTTGTTGTCTGATGTTTTTGCAAGGGCGCAGACAGTTATACTCCTTTCATTTGCTTTATTTAACAAGGAGTCCATATATTTTTCCTCATCTGTTATTATGCATTTTAGCGAGCCGTCAAGAATTATCAAATCTTCTTTGTTTAGTTTTTCAGTTATTTCCTCTGCTGTTTTCAGCTCTGCAAATCTTCTTATTATGTTCCCTATTGTTGATATGTCAGCTTTCTGCATTCCTTGTTTTATTGTTATATCAAACTGATTGAAATCACTTATGCTTAACTTCATGTTATCTTTTACTGGAAACATCTCTGTTGAATATTTGTTTTCCTTTTCATATGTCAGGGTGAAGAATTCTTTTTTTCCATAATATGTTTTTTTGTTGTTTTTCAGAATTACTGCAGATATTCTTATTATCTGAAGTGAAAATGAGGATGATTTCAGGAGTTCTGCGTTTCCTCCGTCAATAAATGCAATCTGCTTGTTGTGTTCTTTTGGAATTATTTCTTTATGAGTATCTTTTATTTCTGTCTGCTCTTTTATTATTCTGCTGTCCAGCGCATTTATTATCTTTGATATTGCTCTCCTCATATATTATTCTTAATTCGGAAGCTTTTTAAAGTTTTTCAGGTTTTTTTAGGGACATGACAGAATTAATCATTTGCGAGAAACCAAAAGCAGCACTTAAGATAGCACAGGCTCTTGCAGACAAAACACCCAAGAAAGAGGTTTATTTAAAAAAAATTCCTTATTACTCTCTGAAACATTCTGGCAAGAACATAATTGTCGGCTCTGCTGTCGGGCATTTGTTCGGGCTTGCTGAATCAGGAAAAAAAACATGGACTTACCCTGTTTTTGATATTGAATGGAAGCCGATTTTTGAAACCCATAAAAATGCAGGATTCTCAAAAAAATACCATGACTGCCTGAAGAAACTGTGCAAAGGCATAAAAAAAATCACAGTTGCATGCGATTATGATGTTGAAGGAGAAGTCATTGGATTAAATATTGTCAGATATATTTGCAAAAAAAAGGATGCAAATCGTATGAAGTTCTCAACACTTACAGAAGAAGATTTGGTTGAGGCTTATGAGCATAAATCCAAACATCTTGACTGGGGGCAGGCTAATGCAGGAGAGACAAGGCATTTTCTTGATTTTTATTATGGTGTTAATCTAAGCAGGGCATTGATAAGCTCCATAAAAGCAGCAGGTTCATTCCAGATAATGTCAACTGGAAGAGTTCAGGGGCCTGCACTTAAAATGGTTGTTGACAGGGAAAGAGAGATACGCGCTTTTACTCCTGTCCCTTTCTGGCAGATTGAGCTGATTGGAAGCCATAAGAAAAAAGAGATTCATGCATGGCATGAGAAAGATAAATTCTGGAAAAAGAAAGAAGCAAATGATATTTACAAAAAGATTAAGAATGAGAAAAAGGCGGGTGTTGCTGATGTCAAGCGGATAAAGTTTAAGCAGACGCCTCCAAACCCATTTGATTTAACATCACTCCAGATTGAATCATACAAATGCCTCAGAATCTCTCCGAAAGAGACGCTTTCTCTTGCACAGGAGCTTTATACTTCTGGATATATTTCTTATCCAAGAACAAGCTCAAACCAGCTGCCTGCAAAAATTGGATATCATAAGATTTTGAAGATGATTGGCAGGCAAAAAAGTTATGAAAAGCTTGCCGGACTCCTTTCAGCAAAAAAGAAATTAACGCCAAATAATGGAAAGAAGACAGACCCGGCGCATCCTGCTATTTATCCTACCGGGACTATGCCAAAAAAACTTGGAGAAAGGGAGAGAAAGGTTTATGATTTGATTACAAGCAGATTCATGGCAACATTTGGCGATGATGCAGTCAGGGAAACAATGCAGATTAATCTTGACTGTAAAAAAGAAATATTTATTGCAAAGGGAACTAGGACTGTTGAAAAAGGATGGCATATTTTTTACGAGCCATATCTTAAATT
>JAHWIL010000041.1 GCA_019322545.1 Candidatus Woesearchaeota archaeon | reverse complement strand
CAAAAAAAGTAGTTAAGAAAAAAGGCAGGAAAAAAGCTGTGAAAAAGAAATCCTCTAAAACAAAACCAAAGAAAACTATTAGAAGGATTGTGAAAAAAAATAAGAAAAAAGTCACTAAGAAAGGGAAGAAAAAATCAAATAAAAGAACACGAAAAAAGAAAAAAAGACGCTAAAACATCCAGGGATAATTTCTTTTTACTTCTTCTATAAATACTTCTGGCTTATAGATTCCAAGTTCAGATATTACTCCTGCAACCAAATCAGGGCTTATTTTCTCAAATGAGGGATTTTGTATTTTCACGTTTTTAGGAGGATTTGGCCAGATTTCAGATGATTTCCTCTGCTCTATCTCCTCTTCATATCCGAAAATAGTTTCAGGGTCAAATTTCCATGAGTCTGTGCATGCATAAACAGGAATATCGTGCTTTTCTGCTATTTCTGCAAACATTTCCGAGCCAATCTTATTGATTATTTTTCCTTCTGTTGTTATTGCATCTGCGCCTATCAGCATTATATCTGCTTTTTTCAGCGCAAACCTTGCTGCTGAATCTATGAAATGAGTAACAGGAATCTTGTGTCTTGCGAGCTCTCTTGCTGTTATTCTTCCCTGGAACATGGGCCTTGTTTCTGTGTTGTGCACCTGAATTTTTTTGCCTTTTGTTTTTGCATGAATTAAGATATTTGTTACAGAAGAACTATGGCAATGGGTGAATACAACCATTCCAGATGCTATTTTTTTAGAGCCAATCATCGTGATTTTTTCTCTTGATTTTTTGAAATGCTCGGTTATTTCCTTTGCTCTCTGTCCAATTTCCCCTGAAAGGTCTTCTTCTTCAAGATTGTTAAACATATAATTCAAAACATTCCTCATTGCCGGCTCTGTTGCTCTTGTTTTGAGAAGTATATTTCTTGCTTTGTGAAGAGAATTCAGCAGAATTTTCCTGTCTTTATTTTCATATTCTCTGGCTATCAGATTCATAGCAAGCGCCGCAGATTTTGCTACATTTGTAGCTCCCTGAATCTTAAGATTCTTAATATCTTTTACTATCTTTTCAAATGTCATGAGTTTATCTTCGTCTTACTAATCGTTTTATTTTCCTTTCTTCTGAAAGAACCCTTGCTGTAACTTTCTCAAGATGTCCTTCCATCCTTTCAAGACGACGTTCCATCATAACAAGAACCCTCAGAGAATAAGCTATTGCTGCGAGAGTTGCTATAATAATCAATAATATCAACTGTTCAACTGATAAAGCCATTCATTCCACCTCTTTGGTTTATAAGAAGAAATATAATAAAGAGGTATATAAAAGTTTCTAAATGATTAAGAAGCATTCATAAACTTGCCTGATGGTTTCATCTTTGACCAGCTTGCATTGAAGAAGTTTTCCAGTGTTTTTGCAAACAGCTCAGTATTAACCCATATTCCGCTGTCATATGAACTGTGAACTGATGCATCATCAAGAAGCATGAAAACCACTTCTTTTCCGTCAATTATGCAGAACCTTGCCTTTTCTTTTGTGTTTTTAATTTCTGCGTATTTGCTTAGTTCCTTAACTGCGTTGCCTGTTTCTTTTGTTAATGGGGCTGCAATCTTTATCTTAATTCCCTTTCTTTTTGCTTTTTCAAGTGCGTTTTTTAATGTGTTTGCTTTTCTTAATAGCCCTCTTGTTGTAGTCATTATTATGATGTTTTTTTCTGCGTTTTTAATCATTGATTCGAAGTGGTTATTGATGTTGTTTCTTCCTTTTATTGAACCAGATAAGTCCACAGGGTCAATAACCTCAATTCCTTGATTATGAAGTAGATTTAGTTCATTAAGAGTGTTGCTTTCTCTTATTGTGTTGATTATTTTAATTTGTTTTTCAGTGTCTTTTTTTATTTTCTTTTTGATTCTTTCAAGAACTTCAGATGGAGATACTGCGATGTATTTGATTGGTTTTCCTACTTTCATCATGATAAATCCTTTTTTTTCAAGGGATTCTAGAACATCATAGCTTCTTGAGCGCGGAACTCCTGCAATATCACTCAGCTCCCCTGCTGTTGATATGCCTCTGGAAAGTAATGCAGTCCATAGCTTGCTTTCATATGTATTTAGACCAAAGTCCTTAAGTTTGTTTAAAAATTCTTTTTGTACAATCATTTATTATCCCTCATATAAGTTCAGAGCCTCTTTGATTACTCATATAAGGATATATCTCATATATAAATGTTTCTGTTTTTACTATATCCCAGTGATAAAAACTCTATTTGAAACGTAGGTTTTTCTGGTTTTCTTGGTGAAGTAGATACCCCTTCGTTTCTTGTGGAGTTTTGTTTTTTTCTTTTGGCTTGTTTATTTATTTATTTATTTACTATATAGATAATATATAATAATAAGAGTAAAAAGGCAGAAAATGAAAAAAAACAAAAAAAGAACACACACAGAAACAGAGATTTAAAGTTCCATAGGAAATAGGGGTGTATGTCATCGAACGAAAAAATTTAAATACCCTTTCTTCATTTGGAATTCTTGGGTGTTTAGATGGCAGAAAAAGAGCTGATTGATTTTTTTGAGGAATTTCTTAATAGAGAGCCACTTTTTCTAGATAGGTCTGTGTTGCAGTCAAACTTCACCCCAGAGGTCATTCCCCACAGGCATAAAGAGATAAAACAAATCGCAGACATTCTCGCGCCAAGCCTGAAAACAGAAAAACCATCTAATCTGTTTATTTACGGCAAAACAGGAACAGGCAAAACAGTTTCAATTAAATATGTCACAAACAAAATCAAAGAGGTTGCAAAACACAGGAACATCCCAATTAAAATATTTTATCTTAACTGCAAACTTAAAAAAATTGCAGATACTGAATACAGGCTTGCTGCACACCTTGTCAGGGCATTTGGAAAAGATGTTCCAGCAACAGGACTCCCTACAGACGAAGTTTACAAGATTTTATTTGATTTAATTGATAATGGGAAATATCTTATCTTAATAATACTTGATGAGATTGACCAGCTTATAAAAAAGGCAGGAGACGAAATTTTATATAACCTTACAAGAATAAATTCTGAATTAAAGAACAGCCAGGTTTCTATCATAGGAATTTCAAATAATCTTTTTTTCAGGGACCACCTTGACCCAAGAGTCAAATCAAGCCTGTCTGAGGAAGAGCTTGTATTCCCTCCTTATAATGCCCTTCAGCTGCAAAGCATACTCCAGCACAGGGCCGAAAAGGCGTTTAAAAAAGAAGTTCTCAGCACAGGAGTTATAGAAAAATGTGCTGCATATGCTGCAAGAGAGCATGGCGATGCCAGGAGAGCACTT
>JAHWIL010000040.1 GCA_019322545.1 Candidatus Woesearchaeota archaeon | reverse complement strand
TTTTCTTCTTGTATTATACTCCCAAAACGATCTATATAAAATACTTGCATACTGTTTAAAGCTGGATAGTCATTCAGTTCAACTGAATAAATTTTTTTTGCTATATCAAATCCAATAGCTTTTGCTTCTTCTACACTGAGCATGTATTTTGTGTAGGCTTCTGTTGTAATAACTCCATTTGTTTTTTCTTCTGTGTAAGTTTGCTTTTCCATCGTATCAAATCCTCCTTTAGTTTGTGCCGGGATAACGCTCCCGGCGGCGGTTAAATAGTATCTGTCCATCTGAAAAAATCATCATGATCTTCAAAAGAGAATGCCTTCTCTGCAAGTTTACAAGCCTCATTTACTTGCCTGAATCTTCCTGCGAATCTGTACTCAGAAGTATATCTCATCGCACGAATCAAAATTGTTAATCTTGCAATTTTATCATCTCTCCAGACATATTGTCCGTTAACATCTTTGCCTATTGTCATATCAGAATTACTGCTATACAGGCTGTTGATTAAATTTCTTAAATCTTTTTTTTCTTTCATCTCTCTACACCTCCTCACTCATTTCTTGCTCATAAGCCCACATATCAAAGTCGTCTTTGATCTCCTGATCTACTTTGATCTCTTCTTTCTCTTCGTAGTAGTTGTCGTTTAATTTTGTCATCTCTTAAATCCTCCTTTGTTTTTGTTTTGTTAAATTGACAATAATATTTTTGTCAGGTTTTGTCAACAATTTTTTCTATTTTCGACATTTTTTTTAAAAAAAAGTGAAAAAAAATTAAATTTCAAGTATTTTTTTTGATTTTTTCAGGCATGATTCATAGGAATCTTTATCTTTTGTCTCAAGATAACATTTTGCAAGCTTCTTCCAAGCGTTGAAATTTAAAGGAAATTTATCAAGATAAGAGATATAAATCTCTTTTGCTTCTTTATACATGTTTAGATTAAAAAGAAAATCCGCGATTGTTTCAAGGAAGTAATCAAATCTGTCCGTGAGCATCATAAGCTGATCAAATTCTTTTATGCAGTCCATTAAGTTGTGATTCATTAAGGCCAGACAATATTCAAATTTAAGCTGGAGGTTGTCTGGATAATCTTCAATGAGTGACCTGTACAGTGTAATAGATTCATCTGTCTGCCCGGTTACAAGCATTGTAGCTTTCCCCCAGCGGGCTTCAAACCTGTCAGGGTACAGCTCTATTGCACTATTGATGCAGCGCAGGGCTTCTTGTACATTTTCCTTGCCGTGTTTACGGCTTTCTTCTATATACTGTATATATTCAAGCTGCTTGTCTGTCTCTCTTTTCTTTTCGGAACTTATCGCGTTAATTATTTCATGACTCCTCATGAGCTTGGCTTCATTTATTATTTTATCGTCATTACTCATTACATAGGGATAAGCCCAGTTTCCAACTTTGAAATATTCATCTGAATCTATTTGCTCTGTTTTATCAAGCAATGTTTTTGCTGTCGCGATTCGTTCTTTTATTTTATTGTTTTTTTGTAGTTTTGCTAAACAATTTTTATATGCCTTCTTTAATTTCTTTGCAGAGTCAAGAGCAGACCTGAGGATTAACCTGTTGCGCTTAATCCTTGTTTTTAGCACTTCTTCTTCATCTGTTAATTTTTTTATATCTGCTTTTATATTTAAGTCCCGGTTGTTTATTTCTCTGTTCTCTTTGTAGATTGCCAGAGAGGCAAGAGCGCTCTTTTTAACTGCGTCATGTGCTGCGATTGAGTATTTTTCATTTGCCTGTATCAATTTTTCAAAATGTGATTTGTCTTCTTCATATTGCGCTTCTTCCATAGCTTCACATGTTGCCAATCCTCTTCTTGAATTATCGATAATATCTTCTAATATATCTAAGTCTTCATTGATTCGTTTCATTGCATCTTTGATAAGCTTCTTCGAGTCTTTTGCTATTGTATTCTTGAAGACTTTCCTTTTGATTGTTTTGTCAAAATTACTTAAAGTCTTTTTTAAAGACATTTTGTTTGTGCCTTTTATATCAGCTCCGCCTTCTGTGCAATTTATTATTTCACTATTATATATTTGATATGAGGGATCACAGCTACAATTTAATATTTGATCTGTTTTAGTTATTTTATGACAAATGTTTTTAATGGATTCATTTTGTTGTTTTATTTTTGTTATTATAGCTTCAAAACTTGTTATAAAAGAAGCCAGGCCAATATTTGTTAATACCTGATCTCCAAAATAACCCGGAACAAATTGAGCATATCCCATACTGTATTTTTTACCTTGATCATTTAGGCAACTTCCAGGATCATCAACTGTCCACTGAATTTCTCCCTTGTTATCGATCTCTATTTTCCCGCCTGAGTCAACTAAGTTGCAATGGCTTTTATCACTCAATGCTAAATCCTGTCCTATCATCATAATCGGATCACACCCTATATGTAAAGCTAATCCAAGACACATGTGGGCTACGCTCCCACCTTGCTCTATTGTTCCCTTGTCTTTGAGCACACCTACTGCTGTATGTTCAAATCCGGGCACCGGAGTTGCAACTATGAACTTCGGCCCTTGCCACTGCTGAATAAGCGGAGCATAAGTCCTATTCAAACAGACAAGGGGAACATCAATGTCCATGAGGCCTTTGAGGTGGTCAAGATTAACCTCTCCAAAGTCCACAGTGCAAATAAAATCCGGCTTTATATCATAAGCAAGGAGGATCCTTAGAGCCTGCGCGACTGCTATTATTATTGTTTTATCTTTATATTGCTGTAAGTGGTGAATATTTTTAGTCAGGCTGGGCCCGGTACTGACAAGTACTGCTGGTTTTCCTTTATATATATTTTTAAGCTCATTTACTCCTTTATGCTGGATTACGTAAGGCAGGTTATTTATATCATTTTCCGCGAGCTTTAAGCCTGCACTCATAACCGTGCCGATATTGCATTGCACCTGGTTTATTGTTCTTGCCGCAAAATTTTTAAGCTGTTCATAGTCTGCGTATAGTTTCCTTGAGTATTCCTCTGTGATTCAATGCCATTGTTCTAGTACAATAGAAGAGTCACCAAGACCGATACGCCCGGCGATGTCTTCCTCTGAGCGTG
>JAHWIL010000039.1 GCA_019322545.1 Candidatus Woesearchaeota archaeon | reverse complement strand
TTGGATGCTTGAATGCCTCCAAAACTTTTTTTGAGTATTGCATTTTATTTACCTTTCCACAAAGGACTTATCCTTCTTAATTCTTCAACAACTTTTGGTATAATCTTTAGAATATAATCAATCTCCTGTTCTGTTGTATATCTGCTTAGGGTCAATCTTAAACTGCCGTGTGCCTCCTGCGGTCTTAATCCAATTGCAGTCAGTACATGGCTCGGCATTAATGATTTAGAGGAGCATGCGCTTCCAGTTGATGCTGCAATGCCTTCATCATCTAATCTCAAAACAAGCGCCTCTCCTTCAATATATTTGAATGCAACATTTACATTGTTGCATAATCTTTTATCTCTTGGGCCATTTAAAATTGTTTCAGGAATCTTCATCAAGCCATTAATCAACCTTTCTCTTAGTTTCTTCATTTTCTCAATGTCTTTTTTATTAACTAATTCAACTGCTTTTGCAAAGCCAGCAGCTCCTGCAATATTTTCAGTGCCAGACCTAAGCCCATACTCATGCCCTCCGCCATGTATCAGTGCTCCAATCTTAACATCTTTTCTCTTGTATAATGCACCAATGCCTTTTGGCCCGTGAATCTTATGTGCAGATAATGAAATCAAATCAACCTTAATCTTTTTGACATCAATCGGTATTTTTGTAAAGCTCTGCACAGCATCTGTATGGAAAATAATATTTTTTTTTCTGGAGATTTCCCCTATTTTTTCAATTGGCTGTATTGTTCCAATCTCATTATTTGCATGCATAATAGAAACAAGAATTGTATCTTTGCGAATTGCCTTTTCCAGCTCTTTTAAATCAACAAACCCTCCTTTATTAACATTAAGATATGTAACCTCAAATCCCATTTTTTCAAGAAATCTGCATGTCTCTATAACAGCAGGATGCTCTATCCTGCTTGTTATAATATGATTGCCCTTTTCTCTGTGTGTAAATGCAATCTCTTTAATTGCAAGATTATCAGATTCTGTTCCAGATGCAGTAAATATAATTTCTTCCGGCTCTGCATTGATTGAGTTTGCAATAAATTTTCTGGAATTTTCAAGAGCATCTCTTGCCTCTCTGCCAAATGAATGCAAAGAAGAAGCATTGCCATACTTTTCAGTAGAATATTCCTCAATAACTTTCATAACTTCCGGAGCAACCTTTGTTGTTGCAGCATTGTCTAAGTAGGTTTTCATTTTAGGCTTTCCTCCAAAAATCTGGAAGTTTCATTCATTGCTTTATCAAACTGTTTTTTGCTGATTGTATAATCATGGTCAGCTCCTTTAAGAATAATAAATTCTGAATTCTCAAGATGTTTTACAAGTTCTTTTACGCCTTTTATTGAGATTGCTTCATCTTTTGTTCCATGTAAAACTAATACAGGAATTTTTATATTATCATAAACAGAAAGATTATCATATTTAGATAAGTCTTTAAGATAACTGTAATTTATCTTCATCTCTCCATATCTGGGGCTGTAAGTATAAATCCATCCTTGCTTCTTCCATTTTGCAATGCCTTCATCACTAAACTCATTTCTCCTGCCTTTATATTGGAATTTTGGAACAGGAGATAATAATGCAAGACATTTAACTCTATCATCTATTGAAACTTCTTGTAAAGAAACTAATCCACCCAAGCTATTTCCTATAACTGAGAGTTTTTTATATCCACTATTCTCTGCAAAGTCAATTGCACATCTTAAATCATCAATATACTGAGTTATGGTTGTATCTTCAAATTTTCCATCGCTCTCACCTCTCCCTGATAAATCAATTCTAAATAAAACAATCTTTTTTTCAGGTAAAGACTTGCCCAGATAAACAGCTTTTGAGCTTTCTTTTGATGACCTATAGCCATGAACATAAATTGCAATTTTGTCTGTCTTTTTTTCATGAATGTGCATAACTCCAACCAGTTTCTGTACTTTGCTGTTCCTGAATTCAACTTTTTCTTGTTTCATTTAAGATTCCTCAAACACCCGCATTTGCAGTATTTTGAAACATGCTGTTCAACAAGCCTCATTAATGGGACTATTGTATCCTTGTTCAAAGAATAAACCCTCTCTTTTCCTTTTGTTTTGCAGTCAACAAAACGGCAGTCTTTCA
>JAHWIL010000038.1 GCA_019322545.1 Candidatus Woesearchaeota archaeon | reverse complement strand
TGATTATGTGCTTGATTGGAGTTTCAAATGAAGCTCTTGCGAGAACAGATGCTTTTTCCCTGACAATTCCGTATCTTGTGATTCCCCTTATCTCTCCAATAGTGCACATTGCGTCTGAAACAAGCATTATATGGCGGATGTCAACAGCAATTCCCTGTGCTTCAATAACCTTGTAAACCTCGTTTATTATTGCCTGCCTTGCAGCCTCTATTCCAAGCATTGCTGTAATCTCATAGATATCATTTGTTGTTGTCCTTGTCTTGTCAACTTCCTTCATCTTGAATACTTCCTTGAGGTTTGTCCCTGCTGTAATTATTATAAAATCGTTTCCTCTTTTGACAGGAAGAACCTGCTTGATTTTCTTGATTCCTTTTATATAGGCACCTTTTATTTTTTCTTTTATCTTGTAAACTTCGTTTATTTTTTCATCCTTGCCTTTTACTTTTACTTCAATGCATGCCTCGTCTATTTTTTTGATATTGATTTTTTTCACTGATTTTTTCAGTGCTGAGATAATACTTCCTGCTGTCAGGCCTATGTCCTTCATCTTGTCCTTGTCAAGAATAATGATTATCTTGTTTTCAGCCATATTCACAGAAAATTCTGTCGCAATATTTTTCAGGGTTGTTTCTTTTATTGACAGGGCAAGCTCCCTTATATTTTTTCCCTTAGAGTAAGGAGGTTTCAGGTAGATTTCCATCATAGGTGTTTTAATTGTCTTTCTTCCGTCAAGGATTTCAATTATTCTTGGAAGACCGACTGTGATATTCATTTCAGAAACTCCTGCAAAATGGAATGTATTAAGAGTCATCTGCGTTCCTGGCTCTCCGATTGATTCTGCTGCCACTAATCCAACAGATTCTCCTGCAGCAACCTTTGCATATTCATATTCCTTGAGAACTTCTTCTGCAATCTTTTTTTTCCTTGTATCAGACATTCCCTGGGTCAGCTCTTTTAATTCATTCAGCATGCTTTCCGGAAGTTTTCCCTTGTATTGCGCAAAGATACTCATTTTATCCTCTCCACTATTCTTTTAATATTAATTTCTCCGCCTTCACTTTTTGAAACATCAATATTGTCCTCGCCATATTCAAACTGGACTATCTTGCCAGATGCCTCTCTGACTGTTCCGTCATATTCCACTTTTAAATCCTGAAGAGCATTTGCAAGACGCCTGTAAAGATACCCGGATTTTGGTGTTCTTAGCGCAGTATCCATAAGAGAATCACGCCCTGTTATTGCAGTAAAGAAAAATTCATGAGGATTTAACCCTGATTTGAAATTATTTCTGATAAATCCATGGGCTGCAGGACCCAGCTCTCCTTTCTTAAAGCATGACAATGTTCTTCCCTTATAGCCGCGCTCTATACGCTTGCCGCGCATAGCCTGCTGGCCTACAACAGCAGCCATCTGAACCAGATTAAGATAATTTCCTCTTGCGCCTGATTCAGCCATTATCAATGCGTGGGTTCTTGGGGAAAATTCCCTTACAATTTTTGATGTCTCATTTCTTGCCTTGTTTAGTATTTCAAGTATTTTTAACTCAAGAGTTTCTTGTGTTGTTCTTCCTGGGAATGTTTCAAGTTTTCCATGGTGATAAAGGCTTATGATTCTGCTTACATCCTCCTGCGCCTTGTCAAGTACTCCTTTTATTTTTTCAACTGCATTTTCAGGAAGGTCTGTGTCTGAGATTGCTGTTGTAAACCCTCTTTTCAGGAGCATTTTGATTCCAAGCTGGAATATTTTTCCAATAAGGTCCATTGCTTTTTTCTCGCCGTATTTTTTATGAATATTTCTCAGCATGATTCCGGCTTCCTCTCCCAGGCTTGCCTTGTCCATCACACCTTCCACCAGCTTTCCGTCCTTTATTACAACATTATTTTTTCCATTTTCATCTTTTCCGCGGGATTTTCCCTTGAAATTAAAATCAGCAGGAAGAAGCGCGGAGAATAACTCTTTTCCAGTTATTTTTGATTTATTCGGAAGATTTGACAAATCTGCCTGCCCGACACTAAGCAGCAAATCAACTGCCTTCTCCCGTGTAAACTCTTCCCCATAAGTAAGAAGATAATTGCCTGATATAGCATCCTGGATGCACCCCATTACAGCAAGCCCGTATCTTGGGGAAATAAGCTGTGTTGATATTTCCATCAGGATTTCTGCTTCTGCTCTTGCCTCTTCTGTCTGTGGAATATGAACATTCATCTCATCCCCGTCAAAATCAGCATTATATGGATGGCATACAGCAGGATTCATGCGGAATGTTTTGTATGGAAGGACTCTTATTTTGTGGCACATCATTGACATTCTGTGAAGTGACGGCTGTCTGTTGAACAGGGCAATGTCGCCGTCTATCAGGTGCCTTTCAACGCAGTAGCCAGGTTCAAGCTCCTCTATCAGAGATTCCTGTGTTTCTTCTGTTATTTTTTTCTTTTTTCCATCAGGTCTTGCAATATAATTTGCGCCGGGATATATTTTCGGGCCGCGCTCAACAAATTTTTTCAAATATTCAATGTTCCATGAGGTTACTCTTTCAGGAATACTCAATTTCATTGCAACAATCATTGGAATTCCGACTTCATTTAATTTTAGCATAGGGTCTGGTGAAATTACTGTTCTTGATGAGAAGTTTGTTCTTTTTCCTGCAAGATTATGGCGGATTCTTCCTTCTTTTGATTTTATTCTTTCTGTTATTGTTTTCAGCGGCTGTCCGGAACGATGGCGTGCAGGCGGAAGCTGCGCAACTGCATTGTCAAAGAAAGTTGTTACATGATACTGAAGCAAATCCCAGAGGTCTTCTATAATAATTTCAGGAGCTCCTGCATTTATATTTTCAAACAATCTCTGGTTTATTCTTACAATATCTCCCATCTTGTGGGTTAAATCATCTTCTGAACGCTCTCCTGATTCAAGAGTGATTGACGGGCGCATTGTTACAGGAGGAATCGGAAGGACTGTGAGAACCATCCACTCCGGCCTTACGTATCTTGGATTCATTCCAAATACAGTAAGGTCATCGTCTGGTATTTTTTCAAGCCAGTTTCTTATTCCTATTGGCGTGATTTTTTTGTCGTTTTCAAAATAAGTTGTAGGCTTGTCAATCTTTACCTTGGGCTGTTTTGCACTGCAGTGAGGGCATTTATTCTGAGTTTTTAGTTCCCTGATATATGTTTTAATCTGCTCTCTTCTTGCCTCAAGCCCACCTTCTTTTTCAACTTCATTTAAATTTGCAAGATACCTTCCAATTTTTTCCTGAGGTATGAGAATTCTTCCGCATTCTGCGCATGTTGACCTGAGCAAATCAAGAACTTCTTTTACAAATTTAATATGAATTACAGGTCTTGCAAGCTCAATATACCCGAAGTGCCCGCAGCATTCTTTCAGCTTGCTTCCGCAGGTCTTGCATTTTAATCCAGGGTCAATAACTCCCAGTCTTGTATCCATTAATCCTCCGTCAACAGGATAACCTTCTTTGTCATATAATTCTGGAGTGACAATTTTTACAGAAGCCATTTTCTTTATTAATTTCGGAGATGCAACTCCAAAAACAACACTTTCTATTTTTTTGTAAATGTAATTTATTTCGCTAAATTCTTCTTTTACCATTTTTTTTATCAAAATTTATTTTTCAGGTTCAGGCACGGATAAATACAAAGTGATTTGAATTCATCCAAAATTAACTTGAATGCATAGCTAACCTCAATATTTGATATTTCAACATTGTCTCCGCAAATCGGGCAGTAACGCTTGTTTTTGTATG
>JAHWIL010000037.1 GCA_019322545.1 Candidatus Woesearchaeota archaeon | reverse complement strand
CCCCCATAACTGCTATTTCTGCACATCTGCAATGATGTCTGGCAGACATTACCGCTTAAGAGAAATAAATGATGTGATAAATGAAATCAGATTATACAAGCAAAAATATAACATTGAAAAAATACATTTTTGGGATGATAATTTTTTTGTAAATAAATCCAAGGTAAAAGAATTGCTCAATCGTCTAATAGAAGAATTTCCGAATATTGAATTTGAAACTCCCAGTGGATCAGAGATTAATGCAATTGATGAAGAAATGATAGATTTACTGGCTAAAGCCGGATTTAAGAAACTCTTTTTGGCTGTTGAAAGCTCAAATGAAGACATACAGAACGGGCTGATTGATAAAAGTGTGAACCTTTGCAGAATTCCTTATATTGTAAAAAAAGTCCAGGAAGCTGGGTTGATTGCAGAAGGTTCTTTTATGGTTGGATTTCCCGGAGAAACCAAAAAACAGATAGACAACACTTTTGAACTTGCAAAAAATCTTGGTTTTGACAGAATTTCAATATCTATTGTAAATCCTCTACCGGGCACACTTCTTTATAAGCAATGCAAAAGAGAAAATTTACTGTATCCTGATTATGATTCAAAAAATATCAGATGGTCTGCTGAGAATATTAAATTAAGTGTTCCAAGGGGATATCTCTCAAAACGAAGAAGAGAAACATGGGTAGAATATATGAAGAATAGGATTGACATCAATAAATATGAGAAAGAAAAAGTCAATTCATTCAAACAATGAAATTCTATTAATAATGGAATTTCAAGCGTCAAAAACTACTTAACTATGCCTAATGCTAACCAAATCATGCCACCTATCTTTGATGAGTGGTTTTTGACAAATCAATCTTAGTCATTTTCCTTTAAAAAAACTGCCAAAAAATGCCCAAATATCGAGTGAACATCTTCACAAACTTCATATGAAGAATGATTAATATGGGCAGAATAATCAGAAAATTCTTTTAATTTTCCGCCATCAAAACCAGAGATGCCTATTGTTATTAATCCTTTTTCTTTTGCAAATTTCAAGGCTTCAATGATGTTTGGACTGTTTCCTGATGAAGATATTAGAATCAATATATCATTTTGAGATGCCATATTTATCAACTGTTGTTTAAAGACTTCGCTATAATGGGCATCGTTTGATATTGCAGTCAAATAGCCTATGTTGCTTGACAGGCAGATTGCATTATATCTTTTAAAATTTTCTGACCAGTCTTTATTAGCCCCCTTGGAAAAATCACATACATAATGCAAAGCAATTGCTGCACTTCCGCCGTTTCCTGCAACAAATATTTTTTGGTTATTTTTAATAGAATTTTTCAGAATTTCAAGTATCTTATCATTGAATTCAAACACGTCCAGCGCTTTTTTAATCTCTGATTTATATTTATCCCAGTTCATTTTAATTCTTTTATAAACTTCATTAATGTACTTTTATTTATATTCTTTTTGTTTCCTATGATGCCTACAGCCATTCCCCCGACACAATTTGCCAAAAATATCAGCAATTCCCCGTCTATTTTGTTGTAGTTCAATAAAGAAGTTACTGCAAATACAGCGTCACCTGCTCCAACAACATCTCTTATATTGTTAGTCAAGCTAATTCCTGAATATACATTGCCCGAATTTGTGATATAACTGCATCCCTCTCCTCCCCTTGTAAGAAGGATGTTTTTAAATTTTGTTTTTTCCTTTAATTTTTTGAGTATTTCCACTAAATTTCCAAACCTGTTTGACATTACAAGCCGTATTTCATTTTCATTGCTTGTGAGATAATCAATTTTATTATACTTTGTAATATAGTTAAATCCCATGTTTGTGCTGTTGGTTTGAATATTTGCAGCAAGGAATCTTGAATATTTTTCAAGAACATTTACTATTTTTTTAGTTATGAATCCATGACCAAAATCTCCTACAATGACCATATCATATTTTGGAAGCTCTTTTTTTAGATATTTTATTATTTTAAATTCTGTTTTGGAGTCAATTGGATTATCATTGATATATTCAACTTTGAATAGTTTGCCTTTTCTTATATTGTCAATGTATCTTCTTTTAAGAGTGGTTGGTGAATTTTTCTTAATAAAAAATTTTAATTTTGCGTTATTTGGCTTGACCTTCCTTATAAATTTCTCCTGGCTGTTATGCTCTCCTATCATTGTTACCAGATTTAATTTATCAACAAACCTGGAAACAGAGTTTAGGATGGCAAGTATGCCCCCTGCGTAACGCTCATTCCTTATAAAGTCAAGAGAAAGGATTGGGTCTTTTATTGCTCTCCCTTTCGGCAATGTAAAGATGTATTCGTCAATAATGGTATCTCCGATTACCAAAACCTTTAGTTTTTTTAGTTTTTTT
>JAHWIL010000036.1 GCA_019322545.1 Candidatus Woesearchaeota archaeon | reverse complement strand
TTGCTGTAAAAGAAATATGCCTGCTTTGTCTGATTTTGCGCAAGTATGACAGGCAGGAACATTATTGATATTATTATTAAGATGAAAAATAATTTTTTATTCATTTTACTTCCACTTAAGCTCTTTTCTCTTTTTGTTTATATGTTTTATTATTTCTCTTGCTGCTGCTTGTGGTGTTTCTCCAATTAGTACTCTGCTGCCAGTTATTTTTTCAATGTCTCTTGTAAGCAGGTTTGTAACAAATCTAGAGCCTGTGATTGGAGGAATAGGATTAATATGAGTTGTGATGCCTGATGCAAGCGCCCAGCATGCAATTGCAACTGATTTTTCTGTAACATACTCTGGCGCAGATGCTGCTATCGGGAGATTATGGAATTGTTTCTTTAGTTTCTTTGCAATTGGAGTTAATAACTGTTCAATTCTGCTGTTATCTACGCATGAGCCCATATGCCAGACAGGAGGAAGCATCTCTTTCATGTTGTTTGCTTTTGAAACTGCATTTATCACAGATGCAAGTTTTTTCCCTGCATATTTTTCTGATGCTCCTGGAGCCATTAATCCTGCAGACGCTGCTGCATGAGCTGCGCACCCTGTTACTATAACAAGAATGTTATCCTTTATGAGAATCTTCATAAGCTCTTCATGGAAAGGGTAGCCGCGCAGTTTTGGATTTCGACATCCGACAACTGCAACTATTCCTTTTATATTTCCATCCTTGAGGTTTTGCATCAATGGTTTTATTGGATCAGCTGAATCTACTTTTTTGAAAAGATTAATTACTGCCTCTGCTGAAAATCCTCCGTACATTGTGAATTTTTCAGGAGGAATAAATATCCTTGATGAACGGTTTTTGAAGTTGTTTATCCCAGTCATGACTATTTTTTGCGCTGTTTTATCTGCATTCTCTATCTTAAAAGGAATATGAACTGCTCCAGGTATTCTTACATAATCTATTGATGTGATGATTTTAGTATGGTAGCAGTGCGCAACTTCCTGCACAGAAGGATAGATGCACTGCATGTCAACCACCATTGCTTCAAGAGCGCCTGTTGCTATAACCATTTCTGAACGGATTTCTGATGCTGCAAGCGGAATTCCATGGCGCATCAGAACTTCATTGCCTGTGCAGCATACTCCTATGATATTTACTCCTTCTGCGCCCACTTCTTTTGCTCTCTTGTCAAGTTTTCTTGCCCATTCAACTACTTTGTCAGAGAGCAAAGGGGAATGTCCATGCACTGCTATATTTACATAATTTTTTTTGAGAACTCCGAGATTTGCCTCTGAACGAATAATTTTTGGTATTTTAAAGAGTATATCCTGCATATCTGTTGCAATTCTCATTGCAGCGCCGTCTGCAATGCCCTGCCTTAAAACAGAGAGCATGATATGATGAGGGTCAGCATCATTTCCCATTGTTGTCTGGTGTTCTGCATGAGATGTTTCCATATCAATATTTATAGGGAGAATATCCAATTTTTTCCATAGTTTTATTCTTTCAGGAAGTGCACTTATTCTTGTCCAGTTAAGGAATTCCCCTTCTTTTTTATGGAACAGTCCTTCCTGGCGCCTGTAATCTTCAAGCGCCTCAAGAACAACCTCTTTTGCAACTTCCATTATTGGTCCTGCTGATTTTTTTCCGAGTTTTCTTGCAATCATGCGCAGTTTTATTTCATTTTTTATTTTATAGTCAGGAGCTTTTCCCTGAACTATTTTCAAAAGAAGTAATGCCGCTTCCCGGGCATGGTCTCCATGGCAGGCAACACCTGCAGCTGCATGCCTTAATAAATTTCTTGCAACAATAACATCTGCTGTTGCCCCGCAAATTCCGCGCTCCTGTTTCTTAGGAATGATTCGGCAAGGACCATTGTAGCAGTTTTTGCAGCAGACATCTCCCAGAGGAGTTATTCCAAACGGGCATAATGGCTGCTGTTCTTCAAAACGGTCAAAAACAAGCTTTGCATTATCCTGTTTTGCTTTTTTCAGGAGTTTTCTGTTTAAGTAAGTATGTTTTGCAAGAGGCATTTTATTTTATTGTTATTGCCTGAACAGGACAGACATCTGCCCCTTGTTTTTCACAAGATAGTTCTTCAACTTCTGGTTTTACTGCAACTGCCTTGTTTTTTTGCATTTTAAATGCTTCTGAACAAACTGCTGCGCATGCTCCGCAGCCAATGCATTTTTCCTTGTCTACAGATATGCTTGGCATTATATATTACCCCCTTTTATTTTTTTATTTTTTTATTCAAATCATCAATCAGTTTTTTAATGTCAATCTGGTGGGCTGCTGCTCCCTGTTCAATTGTTTCAAACTGTGCCATCATGCAGCCAATGCAGTGCATCCCATGCGCCATGAATACCTCTGCTGTTTCCGGGTATTTCTGAAGAACTTCTCCAAAGGACATGTCTTTTGTTATTTTTGCCATAGTGCTTCTTTTTTGTTTATACTATAAAAAACTTTTTATAATCAGATATTCTCATTTTTTCAATGACAACTCTTGTTGCCTGCCTGTCAACTGGAAAAGGAACATGGGAGCATGTTGCCAGAGTGATTGCAGGAGAGGACTGGGAAAAGATAATTCTCATAACAAATGAATTTGGAAAGGAGAATTTTAATATTGAGAAAAAAGATATTGAAGTGATTGTTATAAATCCAATGAGATTTCTTCCTGAGCTTATTGAAGATATTAAAAGGGGGCTTGAAGGAAAGATAAAAGGAACAGAAGCTGCATTAAATATGATTTCCGGCTCTGGCAAAGAGCACATGGCTGTTCTTTCTGCACTACTTAAGCTGGGATTTGGAGTACGGCTTGTTGCTTTGACAAAAGAAGGTGTCCGGGAAGTTTAAGGCGCCATTATACCATACCAGACAAGGATGAATCTGTCTGCTGCCCTCACTAAATCCCACTCATTTCCCCTGAGGATTATGCAGTTTTCATTCATCTCTATTTGCGCTGGTTCTTCTTGTCTGAGGTATACAACTGCTTTGTCTTTATCATCACAAGTTACTATCGGCCTTTCTTTGCATGCTTTGTCTATTTCAATCTGGTCAAATTCATTGTCTGCCTTGTTTCTATCGCATGCAGCTATGGGGACCACGCCAAGCCCCTTTACCATGTTCAGGCTTAATTCAGCGCTTGCAAGAGCATCATACTGCAAGTTCTCCCCAAGAGGATTAAATGTTATATACATATCAGCTTCATCAAATATTTCATCAAGATTTCCTGTTAATGAGATGTTTTCCAAATCTTTTGGGCTAAAGTGGAGAGGGATATCCCAAAGCTTGTCTTCCCTTTGTACCTGAGTATACCACATTCCATTTGCATAAACAAAAGAATATCCATTATACATGTAATTATCTCCAGACGGATTTCCTTCAATATTCTGCCTGTGCAAATCATCTATAGTAACAACTTTATCGCGAGGATAAAACAGCCTGAATGAAACAAAAGCCAGGATAAATATCCCGAGGATTATTGCAACCATAATCAGCATTTTCTTGGTGTCTTTTTCCTTTTCCACAATCTGCTCTCCAATTTCTTCTTCCAGTTTTTCTGTTTCTTTTTTTATTTTGTCTTTATTCATTTCATAACACCAATTATTTTGTATATTACTGCATCTCTCAGTCTTGTCATTTCTTTTGATGATTCTGCTTTTGCAATTATGCAGCTGTCTTTTATTGTTATTTCAGTTCTGTCATTTAATTTCAATTCCAAAACAGGAACAAAAGGAGTTGCATTTTTGCAGGAGACTATAGGAAGAGCATATTGTTCTGAGCTTTTAGTTATTCCGCTTGCAGCATGTATGCCCTGCAGATTAGACAATAGGTTTGTCAAATCAAACCTGAATTTGTCCATTGATTCTGATACATTTTCAGGGTTAAAAGTTATATAAAGCATTTTTGTATTTAATATTTTATTTTTAATTTCATTTGTCACTGCAATATTTTCTGCATCTGAAGGAAAATAATCAAAATCAACTAATTTTCCACCAATATTAAGAATCCATTTATTATCTTTAACTATAAACTTATGGCCATTATATTTTTTTGCCTGTTCTGATGAGCCGCTGAACATGACTGCAAGAACACTGAATACCATTATTGCTATTATAAAAACAGAAACCAGATTACGCTTCCATTTAATATCCCTTTTTGCCATTTGTTCTGCAAATATATTTTGATGTCAAAAACCACCAGTCAATAGATGGGCGGCAGGTCTTATTAAGAGCACATTAAGTGGTTTTTGATACTTGAAATTCCACCGCAAGAGTGGTTTTT
>JAHWIL010000005.1 GCA_019322545.1 Candidatus Woesearchaeota archaeon | reverse complement strand
TGCAAACTCAGCATAGATATCATCTGTTTTTTTGTCAGATATCTCTGCTGAAGCACAACCTCCCAAGAAGATTGCAGCTAAGATTTTAAATATATCTCCATTCATTAATACCACTCCCTTCATAGAAGAAGCAGGTTCCAATATATAAATATTATGGTTTATACTACCTTTTAGTAGTCAAGATATCTTTAAATTAAGAAGAGTGTTTTAAGGTATTATGAGAAGAATAATACTTGACACAAACATTTTAATGATTCCGGGGCAGTTTAAGATAGATGTTTTTTCTGAAATCAGAAGAGTCTGTGATTTTTCATATCATGTTTATATTGTTGACAAGTCTGTTGATGAGCTTAAAAAATTAGCTTCTGGAAAATCAAGGCATGCAAAGGCTGCGAAGCTCGGGCTCAGTTTGATGAGAGCAAAAGGAGTTGGTGTTATTCAGACAAATGAACAAGGACATACTGATGACCTAATTGTTTCTATTGTCCAGAAAGGAGATATTGTTGCAACACAGGATATGCACTTGAAGAGAAGAGTCAGGGGAAAGGGCGCAGACATCATTACAATGAGGCAGAAGAAGAGACTGGTTCTTATCTGAAAAATCCGATAATTTTATAAATTGACACAAATACCATAGGGTAAATGAAATGCCAGAGTTTCTTTTTGCTCTTGGTATTGAGGTAAGCCAAATGTTTTACAAAACCGAGATTAAAGACCATATACGGGTTCCTCCTAATCTTTTTAATTTGCCGCGGGAAGAGGCAATTTTGAAATGCATAAAGAGGCAGTATGAGGGATATATGTCAAAAGAAATGGGTATTGCAGTAGATGTCAGTGCTGTAAAAGAAGTTAAGGAAGGGATAATTATTCCTGGAGACGGGGCTTCCTATTATGAGACTGTCTTTAATTTGCTTGTATTTAAGCCAGAGCTTCAGGAGGTCATAAATGGGAAAATAAAAGATATCACTGATTTTGGAGTATTTATGAATATAGGACCTATTGAAGGAATGGTTCACATATCACAGACAATGGATGATTTTGTTTCATTTTCAAAAGAAAAAGTGCTTACAGGAAAAGACAGCAAAAGAGTTTTAAAGATAGGTGATAAATGCATTGCAAGAATTGTTGCTGTAAGCTTTAAAGATATTACAAATCCAAAACTGGGGCTTACAATGAGGCAGATGGGCCTTGGAAAGCTTGACTGGATTGAAGAGGATAAAGAAGAAGAAGCTCCGGTTGAGAAAGAAGAAAAGAAAGAAAAGAAAGAAAAGAAATCCAAGGAGAAAAAGAAAAAGTAATGGTGATTTGAATATGAAAAAAAAAGCATGCAAAAAATGCAAAATATTTGTAACAGGCAATGAATGTCCTATCTGCCATGGAAATAAATTTTCAACAAACTGGCAGGGCAGGATTTACATACTGGACCCTGAGAAGTCAGATATTGCAAAAAAAATGGAAATAACTATCAAAGGAGAATATGCAATAAAAGTGAGATAAAATGAACCTGAAAATTACTGAAGAAAAAGAAAATAAACTGTTATCAAGAAAAGAAATAACTGCTGAGATGACTCATGAGGGGCCAACTCCTGGCTATAATGCAGTTAAACAGGCAATTGCAAATCAGCTCAAGGCAGACGAATCTCTTGTTGCAATTCAGCATATTTACCCTTATTTTGGAGAACCTAAAATCAGGATAATTGCAAATATTTATGAGAGCAGGGAAAAGATGGAAGAATTAGAGCCAGAATCAGCTGAAGAAGAAAAGAAACCTGCTGCAGAAGCAAAACCTTCAGAAGAGAAAAAGGAAGAAAAACCTTCAGAAGAGACAAAAGAAAAAACACCAGAAAAACCTGCTGAAGGTGAATCATGATGGCAAAAAGACAAACTAAACCAAAACGCTCTGTAAAACCTCATACTCTTTATGAATTGAAAGGGGATAATCTCGAAAGAAAACGAAAAAACTGCCCTAAATGCGGAAAAGGAATTTTTCTGGCCCAGCATAAAGACAGATTAGTTTGCGGCAGATGCGGATATATGGAGAAATCCTGATTAGTCTTCTTTTTCTGCTCCCTGCATTATTAGAATATCTTCTGTTGTGAGTTTTTTTCCTGTTTTTAATTTTTCCATGACAAGCCCACCTTTTTCCTTTAGTTTTATCTTAAGCTCGTCCTTTTTTTCCTGTTTTTTTGATTTCTTAATCTTGTTAACTTCTTCATTAATTTTTTTCAGTTCCATTAATTTTTCCTGAAGCTCGTCATTTATGTCCATGAATTTTTTCTTGAATTTAACAAACTGTTTCAATGATTCTTCTTCTTTTATCTTTAGTTCATCAACCTGCTTTGACATATCTATTACTTCATTATGCTTTGTCTGGCTTTCCTTTGCCTTATCCTGCACATTCTTGTGCACATTTTCTGACTGTTTTTTCAATTCATCAATTTCTTTTGATAATTTATGAATCCTATTCCAGACATTGCTTACTTTCCCGGCTTCTTTGGCTTTTTTCTTTAGCTCTTTTATGTGCTTCATTATTTTCTGCTCTTTTTGGAAAGAAATAACTTCAGTTTCAATAACTGATTCCATGCGCTCAATCTCGCCTTTTATTCTTGTAGGGTCTTCTTTTATTCCATATTTTTTCTCTATCTCTGCCTTCTCTTTATTGAGCTTTTTTATTTCCTCAATCTTTTTTCTTATCTCTTTATTGCACTCTTCTCTCTCTTTTTTGCTTTCTTTTACCTGTTCAGTAAATTTATTTCTTTTTGTTTTAGAATTCCTTCCATTCCTGATAATTTGAGAAATATCCCTGCTAATCTGGTCTTTTTTCCTGAACGAGGCCTCCTTCTGTTCATTAATCTGATTCAGGATGCCCCTCAGTTTGTTTATTTCCTTTTTATATTCGTTTATACTTCTAATTGAATCTTTCTTTTGTTCCATTCTATATCACTGTTAGTTATCATTTTTAAAAAAAAGGTTAAGTTGACACCTAACCAAATAAAGCACCTAATCCAGCAGCTGCCTTTTCTTCAGAGACGCCTTCTTCTTTCTTTTTCTCTGCTTTCTTCTCTTCCTTAGGTGCCTCTGCAGCTGGTGCTGCAGCAACCGGCGCAACAGCAGCCTTTTCTATTGCTTTATCAATATCAACACCCTCAAGAGAAGCGATAAGTGCTTTTATTCTTGCGTCATCTGCTTTAACTCCGGCAGCTTCAAGGACTTTTTTGACTGATGCTTCATCAACCTTCTGTCCTGCTTTGTGCAAAATCATTGCTGCGTATACATATTCCATTTTGTATCCCTCCGATAATTATGATTTATCTCCCCCTATCTTTTTCTTGTGCTGTTCAATTATTTCCTGAGGAGAAAGATTTTCTTTTGGTTTTTTTATTTCTTCTTTTTCTTCAACTCTCAATGTCCCTTTTTTCTTAAGCTCTTCAAACAAGTTTTCAGATTCAATATGCTCCTGCTTTGGTTTTATATCTTCTATGTCAAGTTTTGCAGCAAATTCATCTTCTGTCGGCTTTTTTTCTTCTGGTTTTTCCAGTTCCTGCTCAACTTCATCTATTTCTTTTTTTGCTTGTTTTGGAAGTTCTGGTTCTTTTTGCGTTATTTCCTTTTCAACAGCTTTCACTTCTTCTTCAATTTTTTCTATTTTTTCTTCCGACGGTTCAGCTTTTGCCTCTTCAACTTTTATTTCTTCTTCAATTTTTTCAACTTCTTTTTTAATATCTTCTTTCTTTTTGTCGGAAATCGGAGATTTCTGATCATGCTCAGAAACATCTTTTGTTTCTGACACTTCCTGCTTTTTTTCTTCAATTTTCCTTATTTCCTGTTTTGTTTCCTCTAT
>JAHWIL010000004.1 GCA_019322545.1 Candidatus Woesearchaeota archaeon | reverse complement strand
ATTCTGCCTGCGCAAAATTCAGTCCTCTGCTGCATATTGATATTCGTCTTTCTGAATCCATATTAAGAACATCCAGTGTTTTGGCTGCAAGGTCATACTGGTCTCCCATTTTGTAATTTGTCCCCATTATTCCATTGCCTGTTCGCTCAAGACCTGCAGGCATGTCTGACATAATCAGATATAATCCGCATGCCTGAGCTTCAATAGTTGCTCTTGCAAAACCCTCTGATTCTGAACTGAGAATGAATATTTCTCCTAATCTTAGATAATCAGCTATTTCCTCCTGAGGAACCTTTCCTGTTAATCTGAAATGAGATTTATAATCTGATGATTCTACTGCATCTTTTATTGATTCGCTTTCTGGTCCTTCTCCAATAATAAGATAAATAACATCTTTTTGCTGCTGGAGCACACTATCAGCAGAGGCAACAATATCTTCTACCCGTTTTACAGGATAATGATTTGAAGCATGAACAATAACCTTGCAATTTTTTGGAATATTTAACTCCTGTTGAAGTTTGGAATTATTGCCTTTGCCATTTTTTGGATAAAATAGAGATGTGTCCACTCCATTATGAACAGTGGTCATTTTTTCTTTTGGATAGCCCTGATTGACCATTAATTCTTCAAAATGGTGCGCTAATGGGACAATATAATCTGCTCCAAGCACACATTCAAGATATTTTTTTGTTTCCTTTGGGGGATAAATGCCTTTTGTTATGGCTCTGGTAGGAGTTCCACGCAGATGCTGTATAACCGGCATTCCAAACTGATGCACCAGCGGCTGGTACCATGCCCATGAATCATGCCCCAGGATAACAAGGTCAGGGCTTTCATTGTTTAACTTTTTTCCAAGCAGCAGTTCGTGAATAAAGTTTCCCACACTATCTAATTGTTGTTTAGAAGGAGGATTAGCTTCATGTTCCAGTTTTATTGGAACCCTGTGAATTTTAATATCGTGCGTTTCTTCTGACCAAAGGTCATACTTTTCATCTCCTTTGCAGGGCTGGGCAACTACTTCAATATCATACCCTTTTTTAGAAAGTCCCTGAGTAAACTCTGCATTTGAGTATCCTGAACCATCAAGTTCAGGAGGATACAAGCACATAAAGACCATTTTTTCCAGCATTTTTTCTCTATCCTCTATGGCAAAAGCTTACTTATAAGTTGCTTGACAATTTTTTTTGTGAAAAGAGAGTATTTATATATTAAAAAGTAAAATATAACAAAGATGGGGGCTAAAAATCTTAGAAAAGTGGAAAAACTGGTATTAAGCAGGCTTGAGCTTGATTCACGAGTTCCTTTTTCCAGGTTTCATCCGGGGATAAGAAAAAGCCAGCAGGTTGTGAGTTATACAGTAAATTCTCTTTTGAAAAAAGAAATAATCCAGAACTTTTACACATTAATTGATTATTCAAAGCTCGATGTAATCAATTTCCGCGTCTATTTCAAATTAAGCTACTTCAACAAAAAGAAATTTAGGGAATTGGTAAATCATCTGGTGTTAAATCCCCATACTTCATGGATAACAACCTGCAGCGGGAGGCATGATTTAATCTGCACATTCCTTGCATTAAACCCCTCGCAGTTCAACAAAACACTTAAATCCCTGATTGCAAAATTTCCCGAGCTTATTCAGGATTACAATGTTCTTACAACAATCGTGAGAAGGTGGTTTGGAAGAAAATATCTTTTCGGCGACATGCCAAGCCAGATTATTTTTGGAGGAGACAGGCAGCCGGAAGCAATTGACAGAACAGACTTAAGAATTCTTAATGAACTTTCAGAAGATGCAAGAAAAAGTTCTGTGAAAATAGGAGAACTCCTTTCCCTGACACCAAAAACAATAATACAAAGAATAAAAAAACTGAACAGCATGAAAATAATCAAGGGATTCAAGCCATTGCTTAATCTTGGAAACCTCGGCTATGTTTCAAATCTTCTTTTAATCAAATACCACAATGTTTCTCCTGAGCTTGAGAACAGATTAATCCGTTATCTTAAAGCCCACAGGAATATAATAAGCATTGTAAAAACTCTTGGCGAGTGGGATATTGAGATAGAGATTGAAACACCCAATGCAATGGTTTTCAGAAAGATTGAAATGGAGATAAGGCAAAAATTCCCCCTCTTAATCCAGCAGATTGAAAGCGTTAATCTGTATAAAACACACAAGAAAAATTATTTTCCTAAATTTCTTATTTAAGGATATGCAGCCTGATATATTCATCAAGCCCCCTGACAAGGTCAAGGACATTTTTTGCAGAGTTTATATTCATCCAGATATATTCTGTTTTATTTTCATCAAGCCGCCTGCTAATATGTTCTCTCTGAGCAGGACTAAGGCTGATATGAAAAATAGAATATTTGAAATCATGTTCGGGATTTTTTACATAGACATCTCTGCCATGGTTGATATCCTGGCCAGAGATACCAAAACCTTCATATTCTCCTTTTGATGTTTTTTCTTTTAATGTTCTTACAACTGATTCTAATGGAAGTTCACCTTCAAGAACTTTTGTTTCAGGAATCCCCCATAGGTGGTCTTTTTTTCTGTGAAAAAGAAGAATCTCTCTGTTATATTCCACAAAACAGCCTGCTGCTTCATACTCTGCCTTGAAATCATCCGGCTTTTCAATAAACACCCTATTTTTTTCCATATTATCTAGTAGAAAAGGATTTCTTTAAAAAGATTATGATGGAGTAGCGAAAGATTTTTAAACATGGCTGAAACAATTTTCAATATGAGAAAACATTATGTAATAGCCGGGCTTGATTTTATCTTCGATAAAAGCGGAAAGCCCTGGTTTCTGGAGGCAAACTCAGCCCCCACAGTCCATAAAGTATATGAAGAGCTTTATGGCAAATGCGATACTGTAAAGGCTATTGCAAGATATATTAATTCATTGAAAGGAGACAATTTCTGCATATTTGCATCAAAAACATGGGCAAAAAAGAAATCAAAAAAAGAAAATTCTTTCTGGCTGGCTGAAAAACTCAGGCCTTATGTAAAGAAAAATTTTCATATGTGCTATATGCAGGATAATTTAAGAGTTGGAAGAAAATTCTTTCTTGACCATAATTTCATAAGACTAACATTGACAAATTTCAACAGGGGCGGCGGAAACGGCCATGTTATCAATTCAAGCAGGAGAAAAGTGAAGCCAGACATAATATTCAGGTCGCATTTCCAGCTTAATTATGATTTTGAAAAAGAAAACATAGAGGTTCTGAACTCAATGGTTGCAAGAGACATTGTCTGGCTGAAAAACAAATGCTATGATGTTGTTAAAAACATAAAAGGAATAAATATTCCGAAATATTTCATGGTTGATTCAAATGAAGAGCTGAAAAAAATCCTGCAGGAAAACAAAAAATTATTTGCAGAGGGCTATGTGTTAAAACCTTCAGGAGACAGCCTGGGCAGGGGAATAAAGATAACAAATTCAGGAAGAATGCCTTATAAATTCAGCGTAAAGCCGGGTTATATGGTTCAGCAGAAAATTGACTGCCCTCTTATTGACGGAAAATATTACTGGGACACAAGAATATTTGTTATTAACGGGAAGTTCATCGGCGGTGTAAAGCGCCTGAATAAAAACAGGATAACAAACATATCAAGGGGAGGGCACGGCGCAAAGCTTGAAAAAGAATACCAGAAAAAAATTGAAAGGGTTTCAAGGGAAATCACAGAGGAGATTAACAGGGAAGCAAAAAAACTTTCAGAAGAAGGATGCAAATATATTCTGACTCCTGAAAAACCAAGTTTAAGAGAAGCGAGATGGCATCCAGTCGGCGAAGAGTGAAAAATATCGGAATTCTTTTTAGAACATTAAAATTCAATAAGCATCCTTTTTCCAAGAAAAGGATAGGAAGGGCGTATGAGGTTCTTTCTAAAATTGGAAAAAACAAAAGATTTTTTATCAGCACTTTCAGCAATTTTTCAAAAGGCAGATTGAAAAAAGCGTATGTTTTTGACAGGACATGGAAAATAGTTAAAAACCAGAAAATTGATTTGGTGCTTGACAGGATGAGGAGCAGCAGAAAGACACACAGACAAAAGAAAAAAATCTCAAAAAAAATAAAAATAATCAATGATATTAAATTCAGCAGAATCTGCTGGGACAAGCTTAAAACATACAAGCTATTTCCTGAATTTGTTCCAAAAACAGCCAAAAAACTTTCTAGATTAAAATCAAAAAAAATAATTCTGAAAAAAAGATTTGGGATAATGGGAAAAGACATAGGGTTAACTTACAGAAAGAGAGCAAAAAAACTGAAAAAAGGCATGATTGCTCAGGAATTTATTGATACTTCTTCAGGGATTCCCAAGCTCAGGATAAAAAGAGTGCATGATTTAAGGGTTATCCTAATCAACGGCAAAATAGACCATTTCTATGCAAGAATAGCAAAAAAAGGGAGCCTGACTTCAAACTGCACAAAAGGCGGAAGAAAGAAATTCATAAAAAAACTTCCTTCTGAATTGATTGAGATAATAAAAAAGATTGATTCTAAATTCAGCAAATACAAGCCGAGAATCTATGCAGTTGATTTTGTATATGACAAGAACCAGAAGCCGTGGGTTGTTGAGCTTGAATCTGTCCCGGGATTTGCATATTATCAGGGAAAAGAGAGAATGAGAAACAAGTTCCTAAGAAACATAATCTCAATCCTAAAATGACAGATATACTCTTAACAGGAGACATAATGCTCTCCAGGGGGGTTGCAAAACGCATTAAAGAGCACGGTTCTTTATTCCCATTTGAAAATATTTCTCATATATTAAAACAGGGAGATATTGTTTTTGGAAATCTGGAATGTCCTATTTCTGACAGAGGAACACGGCGAAATAAAAGATATGTTTTCAGGGCAAATCCAGAATCAATAAAAGGATTAATTTCTGCAGGGTTTAATGTTCTTTCAGTTGCAAATAATCATATCCTTGATTACGGTTCTGAGGCATTTGAAGATACTGTAACCTTTCTGAAGCAGAATAATATTCTTCCTGCAGGACAGAATCTTGCAGTTCTCAGGGGAATCGGATTTCTTGCTTATTCTTTTAATTTTTCAGAAGAAACAATCCTTAAGGACATAAGAGATGCGAAAAGGAAGGTTAATTTTCTTGTGGTGTCAATGCACTGGGGGAAAGAATACAGCTTTGAGCCAACTGATGACCAAAAAAGATTAGCAAGATTAATGATTGACAATGGCGCGGATATTATTGCAGGACACCATCCGCATGTTTTGCAGCTGATTGAGAAATACAAGAATGGTCTGATTATTTACAGTCTTGGAAATCTTGTATTTGACCAGTATTCGCATCAGGGTGTAAAAGACAGCATGATTGTAAAAGTCAATGAAGAGATGAAGATAGAAAAAATTCCAGTGCATATCAATGATGATTACCAGCCCTGCCTAAAATAGAAAGGATTATATAATAAACAATCATTTTTTTCTCTTATGAAACAGGTTATTCTTGTAAGAAAAGACTTAAATCTCCCAAAAGGCAAGCTTGCGGTTCAGGCTGCACATGCATCTGTCCGGGCAGTTCTTGTTTCAGACAGGAGAAAAGTTGACAGATGGGATTCAGAAGGAGCAAAAAAAGCTGTTCTGAAAGTGGCTGATTTAAGGGAGCTGAAAAAATACATTTCAAAAGCCAAGACTGCAAAACTAAAGACAGCAGTGATAACAGATGCAGGAAAAACAGTAATTGCGCCAGGCACAACAACCTGCATTGCAATAGGTCCTGATGACGAGGAAAAAATAGACAAGATAACTGGAAATCTCAAGCTTATTTAATATAACCAGGCTTAACATTTTCTAAATCTGCAATAACATCTTCCATGCTCTGGTATCTTTTTTCTTTTTCTCTTGTTGCTTTAATGATTATCTTATCAATATCCGGACTGCCTGTTGGCCTGAATTTTTCAGGAGGCCTTGACATAAAATATCTCAGGAGAGTGGATGTAAAACTCAGTTTTGCTATTGCTTCTTCATGCACATGCCTGCCTGTAAACAGCTCATACATCAGCAATCCAAAAGAAAAGATGTCTGTTCTTGCATCATTGTAGTGTATTGGTTTTCCGCTTAGAATCTGCTCTGCCTGCTCAGGAGAACAATATCTTGGAGTCAGAATCCCTGCCCTGCAAAGGAGCACATCTTTATAATCGGCAGTTCCCATGTCAATTATTTTTGGCATTCTTTCCTTGCTAAGTATGATATTCCCTGGTTTGATATCCTGATGTATTATTCCTTCAAGATTATGCATGCGGTTAAGTGCATATGCAAGATGAAGGGAGATGGCGAGCTTATCTGCAAAAGAAAGCATATTCTCTTTGATAACCTTATCTAAGCCGGTTCCATGGAGATATTCTTCCAGTATAAACTGTATCTCTTTTGGAAATTTTCCATGCTTTATTGTTACAGGCTGTTCCTTTTTTTTACTGAATTCCCTGATTCCTGCTGAATGTACCATGGGATAATATTTCTTGTGGAACATTCCCAGGTGAGAGGTTATTTCAATCTCTTTGTCAAATAATCTGGAATATTTTTCTCTTCTTGAAGCATCAATGTGTCTTAGGGGAATGTATAATTTAAGTAAATGAGAACCACTATTTGCTCTTTCTTCTGTTTCATCCAGCTTGAATACATAAGTTCCTATATCATGCCTTGCAGAGATAATAGAGATGTTTCTAATCCTGCTGAACATTGAATAAACATATTCTTCCAGTTCCTCCCGCGTTGGCGGAGTAAAAAGCTCTATATTCATGGGTAAGGCACAAGAATACTGTGAGTTATATATAAGGCTTCTTGTCTGTTTTTTTAAAGAAAATTACATAATCTCCTGTTTAAAGAAAATTACATAAACCTCTGTCCTGCAAGGAAAGGCATTGAATACGCAAAGTTTAAATAATTCTTTACCATATACTGCTTTGTATGAAAAAAGTGGGCAGGTGCATAGAATGCAGCAGGGAAGTTTATATCAATGAGGAGCGCTTCTGCAAAAAGTGCTACAGGGATGCGATGCTTTCAGGGAAAATAAAAGCAAATATTCCAGAAAAACAAGAAGATTCAGTTATTCTTGCGTGAGGCTGCTCTCAGCTCTTCTTCAAGCAGTATATCTAAACATATATCTACTATATTTGGGTCAAATTCCCTGCCTGCCTGGTCTCTTAATTCCTGCCTTACTCTTTGCAGTGTTTCCCCTCTTCTGCGCATTGCATCACAGGTATCTGCAACTGCAAGAATTCTTGCAGCTAACGGAATTTTTTCACCATTCATCTTAATATAGCCTTCGTCTCCTTTTCTTTTTCCTCTTGTACAATTGTAGAATTCCTCAGCAGGCCCCCCTCCATTAAATTTCTCACGATGAAACAGGATATTTTCAAATATATTTTTTAAACGCACTGTCTCTGACTTGGGAATATCATACAGCATATAATAACTTACAAGAGGGTATCTTCTTGCAAAATTAAGTTCATCCCTGTCAAGTTCTATATCTCTGTTTAAAAAATGACTGGGAAAAGTTAATTTAGCAACATCATGGTATAATGCAGACATTTCAACATCTTCAGCCAGTTTATTAACCTGGTGGAGACTTAATTCGCCTTTTTTAACTTGTGGACTGTATACTCTATTAGCAATCTTTGAAGCTAATTCACAAACTGCAAGACTATGCTCTTTAACAGAATCATATGATTGATATAGTTCATTAAGAGTAAATCTATTAGAATGAAAAAGTTCTTCAAGGTGTGATTTTTTACTCAAATAACTAGATACTCTATCTACATTAGTTAATACTGTATTTATGAATATAACTTCATTTTCACTTGGCATTGTAGATTCACCACTAAGAATAGAGAAAATTTGTCCTTTTTAAATTTTTCTAAAAATCTATCTGTCAGAAATAGGCAGATTTTTTTAAAAGACAGCAGTCATGATATTCTGGAACAAATATGTCAATACGACAAATATCACTGAGAATATTGCTATAAACCATATCTTTCTTAAATCACCTTTTGATTTTACAGCAAGGCCTTTTTGCTTAAGCTGTGCAGCTAATCTGGGGCTTATATCCGGTTTCTTTGTTTTCATAAAAATAGTTGCGATGATGAATCCGATAATTGTCAGGAAATTCCATAATCCCCAAAGTGCAAGCTTTAGCTTTGAAATCCTGTCTTTTCTAAAGACAATTATTCCAGATATAAAGCTGGCTAATAATGAACAGATTACAAAAAACAACAATCCAAACCAGAATGTATTTTTTATAATGCAGTGTGCTGTTGAAATACCTGCAGGAGCGCCTAATTCAAACCACAAATCTTCTGTCAGGTATTTTGAAGGAGGATTCAGGTTTATCT
>JAHWIL010000035.1 GCA_019322545.1 Candidatus Woesearchaeota archaeon | reverse complement strand
TATACTTTTTTTATTTGACAATCTCTATTTTAATCGGCGGATTTATCTTTAAAAAGAATTTATCTATTCCAAAAATAATCCTTTTAGCAATAGGCAGCTATTTTGTATTTTCCATCTTTAGTTTAATCAATATGATAAGCGCTGGATTTCTACCAGGAATAATAACAAGCATAATATTCTTGATTATATTTGCATTGAGTATTATTAAAATAAAAAAACTAGGTAAGCAAAATCTATGAAATCTTGAGTTCAAGGAGAGATTGTTGTGCTGAAGAAGGCACATCAAGCACAGAGCACATTTTTTCTAACATTGGCTCTTTTGGAAATGTTTTGCCGTTTCTGTATGAAGAGACTGTTTGCCTTGTAGTCCCGAGCTGTTCAGCAAGCCAGGTCTGGTTTTTTCCAATTTTTTTTAATCCCCATTCTATCAAAATACCCAGCATCTGATTTTCTGGTCTTTGCTGTCTTTGCTTAGCCATCTGGTTATTATAATCATTAAAAGAATCATATCCGTTTTTTACAGCAAGATGCTCCTGATATTCCTTAACAGATTTAAATCCATTTTTTATTGTAAGATACTCCAGATATTCATGATAAGATTCAAAACCCTTTTTTTTAGCCAGATGCTCCTTATATTCGCTGCAGGACTCAAATCCTCTTTCCCTGAGCTTGGTATGGCTATAAATAATTGGGTAAGAGATGCCTGTTCTGTCTGCTATATCTGACACAGGCAGGCCTTTCTCATATAAATCATCTATTGATTTCCTGGCTTCCTCAGACAGCTTCTTTGCCATATCTAAAAGATGATTTTTACCTTTATAAGTCTTATGGATTGTAACTATTGTTAGATTACTATTTTACAAAAGAATGCTTCCAGACAACCCAGGCTGGTAAAATTCTAAATAAATTTGCGTGCTTTCAGTTTGCGCCTGTAAATTTTTACACTTTTTCATCAATTCTCTTTTCTCAGGGTCTTTAATATCATCATATTTTTCAATTTGCGGAGCAGGCAGTTCAATAACAGGCACATCTGCCTGCATAATTCCGCTGACAATTTCTCCTAATTGTTTTCCTTCATATTCTGTTTTAGAATCTACTGGTTTGAAGAATATGCCTTTAATACTGGTTTCATTATCTCCTTTTAAAATAAGTTCATTATATTTTATAGAATCATAACCTCTGGTTTGAGTAAGAAGTACCAGAGGATATCTTTTTCTTCCTTTATGTGTTTGAACAAATCTTGCTAATCCTTTTGAATCCAATGGACTTCCCAAATCACAATTCCATGATATCTGGACCAAGCCATCATAAGCAGGGTCCAGTATTACACCAATCCTCCCAAAAGTTCCCATTTGATAGACCTCTCCGCCATGCCAGTTAATTCTCTGTTTTGCAGATTCTCTATGCAGATGTGCTATCATAGACGCTCTATAGAATTGATTTGGGTCTCTTACTTTATTCAATTTATCCTTCATATCCTGAGGAGAAATTCCATTACCAGTCCAATCCAAGAGACCATGAACTAAGTAAATGAAATCATCTGGATTATGCTCTTTTGGTTCTGTTAGTAATTTTTTAAACATTTTACTGATTTCATATATACGATAGATAACTAATTTTTAAAATTTTTTTATTTTATAATTACTTATTAGTCAAGTTAAATACAACTGCAATTGCAGTGCTTTAAGAATAAGATGACAATGCTTTTTTTGTATAATTTTTACCTTTTGCCCTGATTGTAACATTGCAGGTATAATATCTTGCAAATGTCTTACTCGGTTTATATGCTGTTTTTATTGAAACAGATTCTATGTCGCTTAGTTCAATTTTTAATTTTTTCAATTCTGTTAAAAACCAATTCTTATATTTTTCAATTACTTTTTTAATTTTTTCAGAACTAAGCTCCTGCGGAGAGATTGTTTCTTTCAGCAAATCAATTTCAAATAATTTTGTTTTTTCAGCAGGCAAAGACTCTATATATCGCAAAAATTCAAGATTAGTTACACTAACAAAACTATCTGCTAAATTATTTGCCACACCTAATAATTGATTGAACTTTCCCATAAATTAAGTTAGAATGTCATTGTTTTTAATATTTTCTATGACGCACTTTGGGGCAACTTTGATTTCTTATCCAGCCAATTCCTATATTCCCCTACAATAATATTTTTAAAGTATGAAACTTTTAAGGTTTCTGTATTAAAAAAAGGTGAGACAGTATTACGTCTGCTGTTGCTGATAAGCTCATAGAAGATTTAGAAAAGCAAATCAGGGAAGTAGACAATTCTATGAAAAGATTAGAAGGAGATGACAGCGCAAGGGATGCGGATATTGCAGATAGTCTGGAAAAAATAAGGCAGATTGAGCGCAAATGTTCTATCCTGCATGATGTTGATTACCCAGATGTTGCTGCAGATTACAATGACAGGTGTCTTGGTTACAGGGAAAAGATAAACCAGAAAATATTATCAGAATAGAAAACACTTAAATATTACTTCTTAAAAATATCTGATTATGAAAAAAATCCTACTCTTCGGCTCATTTGACAGCATACACAAAGGGCACTTAAATCTCTTTAAGCAGGC
>JAHWIL010000034.1 GCA_019322545.1 Candidatus Woesearchaeota archaeon | reverse complement strand
ATTGCAGACGGCATTGTCAGGATTTTCTTTGGAGCAGGAGAAGCAGCAGAGAAAGAGGAAAAAATTGAGGGAAGAATTGTTGAAGAAGCAGCAAAACTGCTTGGTGTTCCTGCTGAAGTTGTTCCTGCAAGAGTACAGGAATTGTTTTTAGTCTGGAAAAAGGCAAAAAAAGCTGTGAAGAAAAAAAGAAAAATTGCACTGAAGGATTTAGAGCTTAAAACAAAGCAGAAGTTTGAAGGAGATATTTTACTTAAAACAGCTGAGATACTCAAGACACAACCAGAGTTTATTACAAAAACAATAAAGAGATTTCTTGATGATTTGGAAGAAGTCAAGAATTACATTAAGAAAAAATTATAAATAAAATTTTTAAAGCAGGTATTCTTTTTATTTAAAATGAAGATTAGATTAAGGAGAAGCAAACCGTCTATAGATTTTTTTGAACCAGCTGCACATTATGCTATGCATCTTTATTACAGGATTCATTATTCCGGGACTGAGAATATTCCAAAGCAGGGGCCTGCACTTATTGTTCCAAAGCACCTGAGCTATCTGGATATAATACTTGAAGGAATGTTATTGAAAAGAAAGTGCAGCAGATATGGAAACTGGATTATGAGGGACAATATTCCGCTGCCCCAGAACCTGTTATATGACCTTGGCGGTATAATAATAAGAAGGCCTAGTGATGCAAGGAAAATAAAAGACAAAGATGGACGAAGAAAATTTCTTGAAAAAGCAAAAGAAATGAATAAAAAAGCAATGGTCTATGTTGGACAGCTTTTTCAAAAAGGAGAGCTTGTTGTCGCGCATCCAGAAGGCACGCGAACAAAAGGAATGGTTGGACTTTTACGCAAAGAGCTTTTTGAATTTGTATTGGAAACAGAGAAAAAATATGAGATAGATATACCAATCATACCAATAGGCATTGAATATGGACGCTTATGGGTTCCTTTTTCAGACATTAATATTAAAGTAGGAGAACCACTAAATGCAAATACACCTAATCTTGTTGATGTTATTCGCACAGAAATAGAAATTTTGTCTAATTTAGGATAATCTCTTTTTTATTTGTGAACAATTTTTGCAATTGCAGCCCCGATTACAAATCCCCACATAGGCAGGAGCAGAAGAAAAAATACATTGTTGTTAAAGCTTCTGAAAGGATAAAGAAATAATGCTGCTAATGTCGCAACAAATATTCCAATTGCTGGGTACATTACTGGCTTATCCATCTTTTTTCAGCATTAATAAGATTAATGTTATATATAAAGTTTTGGGTTACTTAATTGTTTATTGGACTGGTTGTCTCGCTCTAAATATCTTATTCAGAACATCCATAGTATAGAGCACCATCGCTTTTGCCTGGTTTTGAGATGGCAGGAAAGGCTCCTGTTTCTTGTGAACAGATGAGATTCTTACCTGATTTATCAAATGGATTTGCTGGGTTAGTCCTGGGTCAAATTTCACATTTCTTTCGTCAAGCTTTGCTATAATCTTTCCAAGCCCTATGCCGGGAGATTTTTCAAGCAAATCCTTTCCAGTCATTTCATAATATTTCCTATGAAGGGTTGTTTCTAATAATCTTCCGCACAGAATCACAACAGAGCGGTAGCATTTGCTGTTGTAGCAGTTTTCAACTTCATTCAAGTCAGAAAGAACATCTTCTGCAATCTCTTCTGGAAGATTTTCAGGAATCTGAACAAGATTTTCCTTGACTACTTCATTAACTTCAGCGCTGAGAACCATCAGCTGGGAAACTGCTTCTTTTCTTGTTACTCTGTTATCCAAATCATTGATTAGTTTTTGAATCTGGTAAATAACTGTTTCATTGCCTTTGTTTGATTCAATAAGTTTTGGAAGCTGTGATGAGAATTTTTTTATTGTTTTTACATATCCTGAAACTGCCCTTTCATAATATTCCTTTTTTCTTTTTTCAAAATCAATTATTCCAAAGTCTGGGTTTGACCTTGAATTGGAAAATACCTCTGCTCTCTTTATTGCTTTTTGCAGGCTTATTAAATGCTGCCTGAGTTCCTGTAACATTTTAATGAATAAGAATTTTGGTTTATAAAAAGTTTATGAGTTTGCATTAAATAGATTCCAAATCCCTTAAGGCTTTTTCATACCATGGTTTTGCAATTTTTTTTGCTTTTCTAGAGGTTATTCTGCTGAACATCCAGTCAAATTTTTCCTTAACTTTTGCTTTTCCAACTTCAGGCACTTTTTCAGTCAGAAAGAAAGAAACATTATTCTCAAAGAAACTAATGCTGTCTGCATCCTTCAACAGATTTTGTTCCTTGTTTCCTCCTTCCTCATGCCTTGAAATCAACATTTTAACTTTGTTTATTAGTTTTTTATCTGCCCCTTGTTTTTTCAAGAAATCACCAATAATTTCTGCGCCTCTTTCTTGATGAGGACGTAAGAATTCTTTTCCAGCATACCCCTTTAATTTCTTTTTATGCATATCTTCTCTTCTTAATGCTCTTTCAATATCATGGGCTACTGCAGCAATCTGCAATGATTCATCTGCATTTGGTTTCAGTTTTTTAATCCAGTAAGCTGTTCTTAGGAAGTGTTTAATTTGATAAACTTTATTTGGCTTTGTAAAGGAATCAACTACAAACTTTTCAACTTTCTTGTAAAGATTTGGCATAGAATCATGAAGTTTTTCTTTATATAAAAACTTTTGCTTACATAAATTTTATCAACTTTGACTGCTGTTTCATCTCCTTCAAAAGTTTTGACTGGCTGAACACAGAATCAATACTGCAGTTGAATTTCTTTTTAATCAAAGCATTTGCATATTT
>JAHWIL010000033.1 GCA_019322545.1 Candidatus Woesearchaeota archaeon | reverse complement strand
CAATCTGCTGCGGCTTGTAACTTACCTTGATTTCTCCTGCCTTTACTTTTTCAAAATAAAGCTGCGCCTCTGTTCCTTTAAAAAAATGCATTAAATCATCATAGTCAGCATCTTTTCCAAGAATTCCCAGATTTGGGGTAAAGACATTTGCCAGAATCTTCAATGCAGTTGACTTTCCAATTCCGTTCATGCCAATAATTCCTACAACCTTTCCGAAAACAGGGGTTGGAAGTGAAAACAATTCAAATCTGTTTTTTCCGTACCTGTGAATCGGTTTTTCTTTCAGCTGTTCAGGAAGATTAATAACTGAAATACATTTTACAGGGCACCTGTGGACGCAGATTCCGCATCCAATGCATAGGTTTTCATCTATTACCGGCTTGTTGTCTCCTGCAACAGTAACGCACTCTTCTCCTGAGCGGTTGACAGGACAGACATTTCCGCAGATAAAAGGACACCCTCTGCTGTTGATGCATTTCTCTCTTTCAATTACAGCTATGCGATTTGCCATAGTTTATTTATTTTAAATAACCTTTAAATACCTTTTGCCTTTTTTCAGATAATATGGCAAAATGCGAAATATGCAAAAAGAAAATAGAGCAGACCTTCCTTGGGAAATTCAAAGGTACGATAATCAGGGACAAATCAGCAAAATCACATACAATCTGTTTTGAATGCCAGAAAAAATTCAAGACAAAAGAGGAAATTCTAAAACAGCTGTAATGCCTCTGTAGCATAGCAGCTAATGCGTCGCTCTCGTAATAGATTGCGGGCAAAGCGAAGATCGAGGGTGCAATTCCCTTCAGAGGCTTTGCTGAGGAAGGTCCCGAACGCCAGTGAGGATATCTTCCGAGGCTTTGCTGAGGAAGGTCCCGAACGCCAGTGAGGATATCTTCAGAGGCTTTTGAACAAAGTAAAAATGAAAAAACTACTCCAAAAAGCAACAGAAACCTACAATCAGAATTTCAAGCCAACTGCATGGTACGGCAGATGTATTTTCCTTAGCTGGTATTGTGATTTGGGAACCTGCAAGTTTTGTTTTCGCTCAACTATCAAACACAAAATAAGACATGCCAAGACTGCGAAAAGAACAATAGGGAGTATTTTAGTTGAGGCATTATTGGCAAAAAATCTCGGGTGGAGGATTGAATTCCTGACTGGGGGATACAAGATTTTTCCTGTTGATGAATTAGTTAAGATTACTGAGATGGTTACAAAAGTTTATGGAGAAAAGATATGGTTAAATCTGGGAGCATTAAAAAAAGAGGAATTAGAAAAATTCAAGCCTCATATTGAAGGAATAGCAGCATCAATTGAGACAATTAATCCTGAACTACATAATAAGATATGCCCGGACAAGCCAATCAAGCCCTATGAAGAAATGTTTGAAAATGCAAAGGATTTGAAAAAAAGCATCACAATTGTTATTGGTTTAGGGGAGAAAAGAGAGGATTTTGAATTATTAAAGACTTTCATTAAAAAATATAAATTAGACAGGATTACTTTTTATGCATTAAAGCCAGTAAAAGGAACTCCCTATATTAAAGGGCCAGATATTGAAGATTATCTGTGGTGGATTGCACAGACAAGAATTAATTTTCCTAAATTAGAGATAATGGCAGGAACTACTCCAAGAAGATATGGGGAAGTTGATTTACTATTAAAAGCAGGAGCAAATTCCATAACTAAGTTTTCTGCAACAAAGTTGTTTGGAACAGATACAGCTAAAACTGTTGCACAGAAAGTAAAAGATGCCGGGAGAGAATTTACAAGCGAATTAATCAATCTGCCGGATATTGACTGGGAAAAACAAATTAATGAATTAGATTTAGATGATGAATTAAAAAAAGAAATTAAAGAAAAATTAAATTTGTATCTGAAAAGGATGCAGAAACCAAAACCTTAAAATACTTCTAAAATAAAAAACAGATATGCCAAGAAAGACATTAAACAAAGAGGATGTTCTTGATAAATTCAGGGAATGGATAAAGCACCTCAGGCTGGCGTCAAGGGAAAAGCCGATTATTGTAAAAGGACAGCGCGAGAAAAACAGATTGACAGCACTTGGAATAAAAAATATTCACATTCTAAAAGACCCATATTATGCTCTGGCAGAAAAACTTGCAGAAAAATACAAGGAAGCTATCCTTCTCTTTAATCCAGACAAAACAGGGCAGAAAACATATGAAAAAGTCCAGCGAGAATTTGAAAGGATAGGGATAAAAATAGATAATAGATTCAGGCAGTTTATATACCATAGCAAAGTAAAATCTCTTCAGGGATTGATAACCTACATAGAAACATATTTGTTTGAAGGGCTTAATCCGAAAAAAACAGTCAAACTCTGATATCTTGTTTTTTTTATCAGTCTAACCAAATCGTGCTATCTTCTCTCTTAAGTAATCTAGATACCTATTATTCTGGTTTTTCCATTTATTGCATTTGGAAAGTATCTGCATAGAGGAAAAAATATTTTTAAAAAAGAATTTAGCGCCTCTTTTTGTAATCCAGTATAAGCCGCTCACAGCTTCCATTGCATGCAGCTGGAGTTCATATGCTGACATTTTCTTTGGTTTGAAAACCACGTGCTGGCCATCATATAATTTCCAGTCCTTTGTAAAAATCCTCTTTTGGGCATCCATCTCATTATAAGTATGGCTTCCCGGGAATGGGGTTAAAATAGAAAATTGAGGGGTTTCTATCTCCATCTGGTTGCAAAAATCTACAGTATCCCTGATTGTATGTTTATCGTCATGGTCAGAACCAAAAACAAACATTCCATTAATCTTGATTCCATAATCATGCAGTTTTTTAATGCATTTTTTAATACTATTCAGTTCCTGGGATTTATTGTATGCCTTGAGTGTTTTTTCATTAATGCTTTCAAAACCAAGACAGAGGTAATTGCAGTTTGTTTCTGCCATTAATCTCATTAATTCATCATCTTTAGCTATCTCTACTCTTGACTGGGAAATCCATGGAATGTAAATCTTATTTTTTTTCATTTCTTTAAGAATATCCTTGGTTCTTGAATTCATAGCACAGAAATTATCATCATAAAAAAAGATTTTTTTGTGTTTATTTCTTAAAACTTCACCTATGACACTTTCAGGGCTTCTAAATCTGTACTGCCTTCCGAACATTGCAGTTACTGAACAAAAATTACAGTTAAAGGGGCATCCTCTTGAAGTGGAAATCGGAGTTATCGGAAGTGGCAGTTTAATATTCTTGATTAATGAAAGATTAGGAAATGGCAGGGAATCCAGGGCAGTTTTCTGGCTATGCACTATTTTCTCTTTTATTTTTCCTTCAACCAGCCCACTGATAACAGATTCTCCTTCTCCAACAACAACATGGTCTGCATATCTGGAAGCTTCTTCCTGCATAAAACTGGCATGCGTCCCCCCAATAATCACCCTTGCATCTGGTTTTGATTTTTTAAATTTGCTGGCAATCTCATAGCCCCTCTTTGCTGTGGAGCTCATTGTAGAAACACAAAGAACATCAGCGTCTATGCTATGTCCATTAATTGGTTTAATGCTGTCACTTAGAATCTCAACATCATGACCTCCTTTGTCCAGTATTGTTGCAAGATAGAGAACACCAATTGAAGGAAGTGCACTTAGCCAGAAATCATATCCTCCAAAATCTGCCTTTGGTTCAACAAAAGTTACTTTCATATTACCTGATTAAGAAACTTATTTCTTATGTCCCTTTTACAATATAGTCTTTTCCTCTTGAACGGGCTTCATCTGCTTTTCTCTTCCACTCATCTACTTTATAAGGAAACTTTTCCTTCCACTCCTTGTCTGCAATCATTTTCATCTCTTTTGAATATTTATCCAGATGTTTTATAACCTCTGGATTTTTGATTACATCATCTGCTCCAGGATGCGTAGGATATGCTCCTGTCTCTTTTACAACATCTCTTAAAATCTGAGGGTTGTCAATTATCATGCATGGAATCAGCAGATTTCCATCTTTGTCATATGGCTGCCTTCTTCTTATTGCATTAAAAAAGTCTGACTTTAATACCTGCTTTAATGATTTATTCTTTATGTTATCAACTGCAAAATGAACAAAACCGCAGGGTTCGACATCTCCTTTGTGGTTTATGTTCAGATAACCTCCGCTTCTTGCTCCTGCCAGGCAACCATCAACATAACATCCATCATTCCAGAAATCTCCTAAAAATACTGGTTTTGTGTTCCTCCATTCATTAACCTTTTGCCTTAGTTTATTTCTTTGCTTTGGAGTTGCCATGAGATTTACATCTGGTTTTAACCCAATGGGGATATACTGGAAGAACCATCCAAAATAACATCCCTTGCCAATATAATAATCAATAAACTCGTCGCTGCATAGTAAATCTGAGTTACATCTTGTTGGTGTTGCAGAAAACCCAAACATGACTCCTGCTTCTTTTAAATTCTCCATTGCCTGCAATGCTTTGTTGTGAATTCCTTTCCCTCTCCTTGCATCTGTTTCTTTTTCATACCCTTCAACAGAGATTGCAGGAGCGACATTGCCTAATTCTGCGAGTTTCTTTGCAACCCCTTTTGTTATTAATGTTCCATTGGTATATGTCTGGAAATAGCAGTCATTATGTTTTTCAAAGATTTTCAATAGATGGGGCCACATATATGGCTCTCCTCCTGAGATTGTAAAAAAATACATTCCAAGTTCTTTTGCTTCTCTTATTACCCTGTCCATTGTTTCAAAGTCAAGGTCATCTTTTTGTGTATATTCTCCGGCAGAACAACCAACACATCTCAGATTGCAGCACATTGTTGGACAGAAAAGCAGAAACTGCGGAATTACCATGTCATACTCTTTCTGGAGCTCTTTTCCTCTCTTCTTCCCGACAATAAGGGCATTGTAAATCAGGTTTGTTGTGAGCTTATTGGCGCAATTTTTATTAAGCTCTTTAAATAATCTCTTTACTAAGAGAGTATACGGGTGTTTTTGCTCCCATTTCTCTGTTAATTTCCTTACAATCTTTGCTTCTTTTTCTCTTGCTACTTTCTCTGTTAATTTTGCAAATCTAATCAAATTCTTATCAGAAAGACTAAATAATTTATTTGCTCCATGCTTAATTGTTTGCCTGACAAAAAATTCCTTTACTTTCATTTAACATCACCCATTATCTTTTGAAGCTCTTCAAAACTGAGTTTTTTCTTAGCAGCAATTATCTGGGATAACTCAGTAAGTATGAGGTTTGTTTTTTTATATTCTTTAATCAACGCATTCAAACGCTCTTTTACATCAGTATCCTTTGCTTCAACATAATTTACATAAAGCAAAGTTATAAGAGGATTAATTTCAATCTCAATAAAATTCTTCAGCAGAGTCTCAAAGGTATCAATAAAAGAAACAACAGCCCCATATTGTTTTTCACGCCCATTTCTTCCAACAATAGAAACCATGCCAAGTTTTTTCATTATCGTCAAACTTG
>JAHWIL010000032.1 GCA_019322545.1 Candidatus Woesearchaeota archaeon | reverse complement strand
TCCTGATGATCGCACCATATGTTAATTGGGGCAGATAATGTCCTGTTTACAACAGCCATGACAATCGGCAGACGCAATCCAGACGCAACAAACAAAACTTCATGCATAAGAGCAAGCCCCTGCGATGCAGTCGCAGTAAATGTTCTTGAGCCAGCTGCCTGTGCGCCGATGCATGCAGATAATGCAGAATGCTCGCTCTCAACATCAATAAGATCGATATCACTTTCTCCATCATAAACAAAATCAGCAATCCTCTCCGGAATATGAGTCTGCGGCGTTATCGGATAGACTGCTACAACATCTGGTTTGCATAATTTAGCAGCAATAGCCACTGCCATGCTCGCTTCAATAACCTTTGTTTTTGAATTCTGTTCAACAACTTTTTTTGCCATATACAACCTCCATCATATCCTAATCATCTTCCCCGGGTTTATCTTCATCTTTTTCATTTTCTTTTCTCTCTTATACTCTCTAGCCATTTTTCTGTGCCCCATGCGTCTTATTGCAACTCCTTTTACAAAACCCTTTCTTCCAGCCAGAATATTCCATATCAGTGCAAGTATGAACAGAAAAATGAATATCACTATCAAAATGACAACTGTTTGTGTTATCCATGTCTTAAAGATAGTCTCATTTGATGACAGGGCATTGACAAATTTTCCAAATTTTATTCTTCTCCATATCATAAACCCAAAAGATAAAATCAAACTTATTATAAAATCAACCTTGAAAAATTTCCCCCATCTCATTTTATCTCACCTTTTATCCATTTTTCATAATCCTTATTTGCTTTTGTATTGAGCATTTCAATACAAGGAACATCATATGAATGAATTGCCTTTACTTCTTTTTTTATATTTTCAAACTTATTCCTCATAGACTTTGCAATAAGTACAACTTCTTTTTCGTTAACAATTTTTCCCTTCCATCTGTAAATTGATTTTATAGGAAAAATATTTGCACATGCAGCTAGTTTTTTGCCTATTAGATGCCTGGCAATCTTTTCTGCTTCTGCATTATTCTTGCATGTGATGTATAGCATAATCATTTTTTCTCAAAATTCATCTTGGATGCCTGTGTTCCTCCAATTCCCCAATTTTGTCTTGGTGTTTCATTTATGATAATATGCACTCCTCTTTCCGGTATATCAAGTGTTTCTGAAATTACTTTTGTAACTTTTTGAATAACTTCTTCCTTTTTTTCTTCTGTTCTTCCTTCCCATATTTCAATTTTTACAACTGGCATTTATTTCTCCTCCTTCACCATCTTAATTGCCTTGACAGGGCATACATTTGCACAGATGCCGTCTCCCTTGCAAAAATCATAGTCAATCAAAGCGCCTTTTTTCTTGTCAATCCTGATAACTCCATCCGGACAGAACATCCAGCAAAGCCCGCATTTGATGCATTTCTTTGAATCAATAACCGGCTTCATTGCTCTCCAGCCAGATGTTTTGTTCTTTATTGTGCTTCCTGGCTCTGTAATAACAGCGCCGATATTGAATTTCATCTTTTCTCCTTGTTTAATCTCCTTTGAAATAATTAAAGGGCCGATATAACCGCAGCTCTTGCATTCATGCTGTCCTGTATGCCCGCCGATAAATAATTTGAGATTCTCTTCCTTGCAGACAGGGCATAATTCTTTTTTCATAAATGTTTATAAACCTCATCAATTACTTTCTTGTTCAAATCAATCATTTCTTTTTTTTGTTTAAATCTTTCTTCTATTCCTTTGTAGATTCCTTTCATGCTTACAAGCCCTGTTGCCTTTGAAAAAGCTCCAAGCATGGCAGTGTTTACAATATCTGCTCCAAAATGCTTCATAGCAGAGCTTGAGGCATCAACAGTGAATATTTTGAAATTGCCTGTTATCCCTAATTCTTTTGGGCTTTTTTTTGAATTAACTATCAGAATTCCATTTTTTTCCAAACCATCTGTTATGTCAAGGGAAGACAGCAAGCTTGCATCAAGAACAACAACAACATCCGGCTCATAAATCAAAGAGCGTATGTTGATTGGTTTTTCGTCAATTCTTGTATAAGAAAATGAAGGCGCTCCTCTTCTTTCAACACCAAAAGAAGGCATTGCCTGGCAGTATTTGCCGTCTTCAAATGCAGCTATGGCTAATATCTGCGAGAATGTAACAGCACCTTGTCCGCCTCTCCCAACACATTTTATTTCAATCATCAAAACACCTAATTATTGTTTTTTTACCTGCTTATTTAAACTTTTCTTTTCATAATCTTCAATTGCTTTTTTTAAACCCTCTTCTGCGAGCAATGAACAGTGGATTTTATTTTTAGGAAGGCCTTTTAAT
>JAHWIL010000031.1 GCA_019322545.1 Candidatus Woesearchaeota archaeon | reverse complement strand
GAAGTATTTATAGAAGAAGTAAAAAGAAACTATCCCTGGATGTTCTAACGCCTGGTTCTCTTTTTAGAAGCCTTTTTCCTGCCTTTCTTATTCTTTTTTTTGCTCTTTTTCCCAAGCTTCTTTATTTTTCTCTTTGGCATTTTTTTAATATGTTTTTTCTTAGCTTTTTTCTTTATAACTTTCTTTTTCACAGTTTTTTTCCTGCCTTTTTTCTTAACTACTTTTTTTGGTTTCTCTGCATTTTTCTTAATTACTTTATCTGCTTCTGCAAGGTCTTTCTTAATCTCAGAAATTTCACTTTTAATAGATTCTATTAGTTTTCTGTTGTCTTCAAGATTAACAAGATGCCCGCATTCGGGGCATTTAAACTGGAAGTTCATAGCCTGGTCAAAATCAAGGCGCATGCACTTGTTTGGGCACATATAGAACTGCCCTTCTTCTTCTCTTTGCAGCCTCTCTTTTAGCTGTTCAAGCCGCTTTCTCTTCAAAGAAACAGCCAGGTATTTCACCTGCTTCATATCAAATGTCCAGTAATAGATATACCATCCCTTTTTCTTATCTTTCTTCCGCATAAAGGAAACTAAATTTGAATTATAAAGCCTGTAAAGCATATTTCGTGTGATATTAACTTCCTGCTTCAGGGAGTCAGCAAGCTTGAATTCAGAAACATTTTTCCTGTTTTTAAGAATCTTGACAAGAGGAACAACGTCCTTGCCAGCCACCTTGCTGACCACATCTTCAACAATTTTTCCAGATATCTTCATTTTAAAAATATTATTATGAAATAATCCCTTTATAAATCTTTTTATTCAATCCTCAAAAACTCATCAAAAACAATCCCTTTTTTTCTTGCCAGCTCCAAACTTGCACAAAATCCTTTCTTTGTTTTATCTAATTCTCCTGTTTTAATAAAAAACCAGTCTTTTCTGCTGAATCTCAGGGCAATCCATGCCTCAGCTCCAAACATCTCAGAAAAAATCTCAATTTGACTTATGTCTTCCTCTGAAAAGTATCTTTTATCTTTTTTTGTTGATTTAACCTCTATTGCAATCTTTTTATTTCCATTTGCAGCAATAATGTCTGGAGAAGGGTATCTGGAAGAGCCAGAGCCGGCAATTCTGTGAGCACACCACCCATTAGACCATAGCTTATGGACCAGCTCTCTTTCAGCATTTATCCCTTTTTGCTTGACAGACATCTAAACATCAACCTTCATAAAGTCCTTTGCAGCAAAAGAATTGTCAAAAATATCCCTTGCATCCTGTTCAATCTCCTGCACATTCTTGTATCTTGCTGAAATGTGCACAAGCAGGAGTTTTTTTGCATTTGATTTGTTTGCAATCTGCGCAGCATCCTGCGCAGTCATGTGATAGTATTCTCTTGCTTTTTCTTTATCCTTGCTTATATATGTGCTCTCTGCAACAAGCAAATCAGCATCTTTTGCAATATCATAAGCTCCCTTGCAGGGCAAGGTATCTGCAACATAGGCAATCTTTTTTCCCTTTACAACATAAGTTGCATCTTTTACACTAATCTTCCTTCCTTTGTAGCTTATTTGCTTTCCTTCCTGCAGTTTTCCAAGCAAGGGCCCCATTGGAATACCTAATTTTTTAACGTATTTTACATCTATCCTTCTTCTGTATTTTTCAATAAAAGCATAGCCCAATGTTGGGTGCTTGTGTTCTAATTTAGAGGACTCTAATTCAAACCACCTGCCGTCATAAAACCTTCCTTCTCCTATCTCTTTAACATCAAGGGCTATTCTCAATTCATCAACAGTAGACTCCAGCAGGCTTGCAAGGCGTTTCTTAGTCTCCCTTGGCCCATAGATATGAAGAGTCTTATTGTAATTAAGGAATCCAAGAGTATCAATCAATCCGGCAAGTCCAAGAACATGGTCTCCATGCCAGTGGCTAATCAGAATCCTGGTTACTCTTGTCGGTTTTATGCCTGCAATCTTAAGCTGCCTCTGCGTTCCTTCTCCACATTCAAATAAGATTCCTTCTCCCCTGTATTCCAGGAAGAATGAAGTGGGGTTCCTCTCTTTTGTCGGAACAGCGCAGCTCGTCCCTAAAAACGTAATTTTCATGCAAATAATTAAATCAGAACTCTATTTAATACTTTCTCTTTAAAAAAAGAAACATTATTAAATGCCCAGCTATAAAACAAATCCATGGCAAAGAAAAAAGAAAAAAAACAAGAGCAAAAAGAAACAACCCCCAAGACAAAAATAAAAGCCACATTTATGAGAGAAAGGGTTTTGACAGAGGCAACTCCAGAAGCAAAATCTCTTTATGACCAGAGCAGGTACGGGAGCCTGATGGAGGATAACCGGCTTCAGCTATCTCTTCTTGAGGCGCTGCATCTCTCTGAAAAAGGAAAAATAATCATTCTGGATGGAAAAAATAAGCCAGTTAATACTGAAAAATTCATTAAAAAAGCAAAAAAAGTAGAGCCAAACTTCTGGATAAGATACTGCGTATTCAAGGACATGAGAAACAGAGGATATATTATTAAAACAGCCCTTAAGTTTGGTGCAGATTTCCGCGTATATGACAGAGGAGTAAAGCCTGGAGAAGGGCATGCTCGCTGGATAGTTTATCCTGTTCATGAAGGAGAGACTCTTACTTGGTATGAATTTGCAGCAAAAAATCGTGTTGCCCACAGCACAAAAAAACGCCTTCTTATTGGAATTGTTGATGATGAAGGAGATGTAACTTATTATGAGATTAGGTGGCTTAGACCATAAAACATTTAAATAAAACTACCTCTTTATTTCTTATGATTAATCCTGAAAAAGTAATGGAATTTATCAAAACAAAAGGGCCGGTTCTCCCAACCCAACTTTCAAAAATAATAGGGCAGGACCCCCTGATTGCTTCTGCATATCTCTCAGAGCTGACAGACAGAAAAAAAATAAAAATTTCTCATATAAAAATAGGAAGCTCCCCTGTGTATTATGTTAACGGGCAGGAGCCAAAACTGCAGGAGCTTTATGCCCACCTGGATGAAAGAGAAAAGGAAGCATATGACTTTTTGAAGAAAAACAAGATTCTAAGAGACATCAAACAGGCGCCGGCAATAAGAG
>JAHWIL010000030.1 GCA_019322545.1 Candidatus Woesearchaeota archaeon | reverse complement strand
GTGTTTTGAATGAATATTCCGAACAAAACAATAGAATTAGCTGAGGAAACTGGCATCCATATTGGAGATGGATATATGAATATTTATCCAGCTATTAATCATAATGTTTATACTTATTGTGGACATGCTTCTGATGATTTAGAATACAGTTACTATGTTGAAAATTTAATTAAAAAACTTTATGATATCAATCCATCTAGAAGGACTCTTAAAAATCAACACACTTTAAATTTACGCTATTTTAGAAAAGAATTAATTAAATTTAAGATGAAGTTGGGTCTTCCATTAGGACCAAAAAATAATATTAAAATTCCAGAATGGATATTAAACAATAAAGAATTCATTAAAGTATGTGTCAGAGGAATTTTTGATACTGATGGAAGTTTAATGTTTCAAAAGAAATATAAGAAACTACATTATTATCCTCATATCAAATTTTCTTCAAAATCCAAAAGTTTAATAAATCAATTATCTGAGATTTTTAATACATTCAAAATAACTTTTTCTAAATATGACGAATCCATAAATGAGAGAAGACCAAATATAATCTGGGCAATTGACATTTATGGAAAAAAGAATCTTGAAAGATTTATGAATATTTTTGGTTCTTCAAATAAGAAAAATGTCTTAAAATACAAGATATGGCAAAAATATGGTTTTTGTCCGCCAAAGATTAATAATAAACAAAAAGAAAATGTATTAAAAGACAAAATAAACCCTTTAATATTTTATGTGGAAGAGAGGTGGCGGTGACGAGATTTGAACTCGTGACATTCGAGCTTGACCTCTTCCATGCCAAGTTCCACGTGTCTCAGCCCAATGGGGTTCATGAGCCTTGCCCCATCCTTGCTTGGATGAAGTGGCACTCTAACCAGACTGAGCTACACCGCCTTACTTAAGCTGTTTGATTATCTCTTTTTTAATGTTTTCTGCCTGACCTTCCTTATATTCTTTCTGAGGCCATGGTTTCAGGTTATCTCTTTCAAATCTCGGAATAAGGTGAATATGCGTATGAAATATTACCTGTCCTGCTGCTTTTTCTGTGTTTATTCCAACATTAATTCCATCTGCTCCAACAGCTTCGTTTACAGCATTTGCAACCTTTTTAACAGCAACTATCATATCCTTTAAAACAGAATCATCTGTCTCAAGCAGAGTGCGGTAATGCTTTTTTGGAATAACCAGGGTATGCCCGGGATTTGTCGGATGCACATCTAAAAATGCCATTACATTATTGTTTTCATAAACTATTTCAGATGGCATTTCTTTTTTTGCAATTTTGCAGAAAATACAATTTGAATCATCCTTCATTTTATTATTATAAAGATAAATGATTTTTAAGGTTTTTTGTTTGGCAGGATTATATTCAGCATTTCTTTATACCATGTAAGCCAGAAATCAATATAGTCTATATCTGATTTCTTATACCACTTAAAAGCAGAGATTTCTTCCTTGTCTATTTTTATTTTTTCTCCTTTTTTCAGTTTAGCAAGAAAAAACACAGCAATTCTCGGCTTTGTTGTAGGCTTCCAGTTATATCCTCGAGTAACATACCTTGCAAACTTAACCAGAATATCAGTAATCTCAATACCTAATTCTTCTTTAACTTCTCTTTTAAGCCCGTCAATATCATTCTCATCTTTTTCCAGTCTTCCTCCGGGAAAATGCCATTTATCATCAAGGTTTTTCTTTGGGCCTCCCTGAGTCAGCAAAAATTCATTATTATCATTAACAATAACTGCATATACTGCAACTCCTGTTGAGATTATATTTACCATTTTATTCCCTCCTTACCAAAAGCCCTCGTTTCTTTGCGTAATACAATGATTTTCTGAAAAACCAGCATACTATTACAAGCAAAAGAATATTTATAAGCATTGCCAAGCCAAAATTATTCCATGCCATCTTTCCTGTATCCATTGAATATCTCATTCCTTCAAAAAGGTATGTTGTCGGGAACAGCAATGAAATTTTCTGCAGCCAGATTGGAAGGCTTGCTAATGGATAGAATACACAGCTAAATGGCTGCAATAGCCATGCAAAGCTCCATGCAAAAACCTGAATTTTCAGCCCTTTTCTAAATATCAGCCCTGCTACAAATATCCCAAGAACCCAGCCAAATACAAGCAAGCCAAGGGCATACAATGCAATGGCAATAATTCCTGCATGAAATATATTAAATGCAAACAATAGTATTGAGAGCGTTGCCAAAAATAAGAAAGTAATCATTGCCCTGATTACCCCAAATGAAACTACTGAAAACAATAATTCCTTCCATGTTACCGGGCTGGCAAATGTATTAAACAGATTCCATCCCCAGAAATCCTCAAGTATGTAAACAGTAATATCCTGCATTGCCCTCTGGAGAAATACCCAGAGAACTGTTCCTCCGATAAAAAACATCAGGATACTGGCGCCTGCAAATCCCCGGATATAAAAAGTTGTGAATCCCCAGATAAGCAAACTAATTAACGGCCAGTAGAAAATATCAAAGAACCTGTCCAGTCTGTTAATTGTGATATACCAATATTTCAACAATAATCCCCTGACAATGTGCCATTTCACAATTTTTCACCTGCGACTTTTATGAATACATCTTCAAGAGTGGGTTTTCTGATATGCAAATCCCTTATTTTGAATCCTGCTTTCAAAATCGGGTGGATTACATCATGGAGTTTTTTTGAAGCATGTTTTACTCCAATTGCTGCCCTGTTTCCCTTTACATACAGAACTTCAAATCCTTTTTTCTTCAGAAATTTTCCGATTGATTTATCAGTTGGGGCAAAATCAATTCTTATTATCTGTTTTCCTATCATTTTTTTAAGCGACTTTGCAGTTCCAATCTTCAGTATTTTTCCATGGCTCAGAAATGCAATCCTGTCGCAGAGCTCATCTGCCTCGTGCATGAG
>JAHWIL010000029.1 GCA_019322545.1 Candidatus Woesearchaeota archaeon | reverse complement strand
GTTGGAGATAAGATTAAAATCATAGATTCTGTTGGTTATATTGATTTTATCAAGCTTTTATTAAACAGCAAGTTTGTAATGACAGATTCAGGAGGTGTGCAGGAAGAATCTGCAATATTAAATGTTCCCTGCCTTATATTAAGAGAAGAAACAGAATGGATGAGATATGTTAAACTTGGAAAAAATATTCTTGTCGGGATAGATGAAAATAATATTATTAAAAATGCTCTTGAACTTATAAATGATGAAAGTAAACTCAGAAAGATGAAAGATATAGAAACTGGTTTAATTGAAGGTGTTGGTCAAAAGATAATTAAAATAATCAAGGAGATTGAATCAAAAAATGAATTATAAAATACACCCCTCGGCTGAAGTATCTGATAAGGCAGAAATAGGGGAAGGGACTTATATTTGGAATAATGCTCAAATCAGAGAAAATGCAAAAATTGGAAAAACTTGCATTATTAGTAAAAATGTCTATATAGATGCAAATGTTATAATTGTAGACAATGTAAAGATTCAGAATAATGTTTCAGTTTACTGTGGGGTTACAATTGAAGATGGAGTTTTTATAGGTCCTCATGTTTGTTTTACAAATGATAAAATTCCGAGGGCAATAAACAGAGATGGAACTTTGAAATTAGGGTGTAATTGGGAAGTTAGCAAGATACTTGTTAAAAAAGGAGCTTCTATCGGAGCAAATGCAACAATTCTTCCAGGAGTGATAATTGGAGAATTTGCAATGATTGGTTCTGGAGCTGTAGTAACGAAAGATGTGCCAGATTACGGGCTTGTTTTTGGGAATCCTGCTAAACTCAAGGGGCTTGTCTGCAAATGCGGAGCAAAACTTGATGATGAATTTACATGCGCTAATTGCAGTACTAAAACAGAAATAGATGAAGAAACAAAGAAACTAATTTAATTATCTTATGCAGAAACTTTTCTTAAATCTGACTCAACCATCATTTTAATCATTTCTTCAAGACTTACTTCCGGCTTCCATTTGAGAACAGTCCTTGCCTTGGTACTGTCTCCTAGCAGATGGTCAACTTCAGCAGGCCTCCAAAATTTTTGGTTTATTTTTACAACTGTTTTTCCTTTGTATTTTCCAACTTCATCCATCCCATTTCCTTCCCATTCAATAGGCATACCAACAGCATTAAAGGCAGCTTCTACAAAATATCTTACTGAGTGGGTTTCTTCACTTGAAATAACATAATCATCTGGCTTGTTATGCTGAAGAATGAGCCACATTGCTCTGACATAATCTCCTGCAAATCCCCAGTCACGCTCAGCATTAAGATTTCCCAGTTCAAAACACTCCTGTCTGTTTGATTCAGATTTCAGGCAATTATCCATTGTTGCTTTTATCTTTGCAACAGAGTGAGTTATTTTCCTTGTAACAAACTGCTTGCCTCTTCTTGGAGATTCATGGTTAAACAATATTCCATTGCAGGCAAAAATATCATAACTTTCTCTGTAATTAATAGTTATGAAATAACCGTAAACTTTTGCAACACCATACGGGCTTCTCGGATGAAATGGAGTTTTTTCTGTTTGAGGTGATTCAGTTATCTTGCCAAACATCTCACTGCTAGATGCCTGATAGAATTTTGTATCTGATTTTATTGACCTTATTGCCTCAAGCATCCGTGTTACTCCTAGCGCAGTTATTTCTCCTGTCGCAATTGCCTGAGTCCATGAATCTGGAACAAAAGACTGGGCAGCAAGATTGTAAACTTCATCAGGTTTTACCTCTTTCATAATACTCATTAAAGAAGCCAAGTCGGTTATATCTCCTCCATGCAGGTGAATCCTGTCTTTGAATTTCTTTGTTCTTTCAAAGACATCCATGCTTGTTCTTCTATACATGCCGTGAACATCATATCCTTTTTCCAGAAGAAGTTCAGCTAAGTAAGAGCCATCCTGACCAGTCAATCCCGTAATTAATGCCTTTTTAGCCATAGGTAATAAATGATTAATTAATACAATTTAAAAATATTGTGAAAAAATTTATAAGTAACAAACTTACTTCTTACTCTATTATGTCTGAACAGTTATATGTCCATAAAACAACCTGCATGTCCTGCAAGAGCACAGATTTAACCAGATTTATAAGTTTGGGGCTTATGCCTGAAGCCGGCAGTTACCTTAAAAAAGAAGATATACCTGATGAAAAAAAATTCCCACTGGATGTTTATTTCTGCAATAACTGCAAACTGGTTCAGCTTTTAGATATTGTTGACCCTGATTACCTGTATAAGGATTATAGATATGCTTCCTCTACAACAAGCACCTTAAGGAGGCATTTTGAGGAATACGCAAAAAATATGTTTGAAAGATTTGATTTGAATGAACATTCTTTGATTATTGATGTCGGCTCTAATGATGGCGTTCTTTTGCTTCCATTTATGAAATTAGGAGCCAGGGCAATTGGTTTTGAGCCTGCAGAAAATATTGCAAAGTCAGCAGTGTCTATTGGAACACACACAATAAATAAATTTTTCAATGAGAAAAATTCAATAGAATTGGCTGAAAAAGAAGGAAAGGCAAAGATAATCACTGCAAACAACACTCTTGCATCTATTTATAATACTGATGAGGTCATGAAAGGAGTAAAAGCTCTACTGGATGAAGACGGTGTTTTTATCTTTGAAGTTCATTATCTCCTAGATTTGATAAATGACCTGCAATTTGACCAGTTCTACCATCAGCATATGCATTATTATGCTGTAATGCCCTTAAAACATTATTTTGAAAAACATGGAATGCAGATTTTTGATGTTATCAGAATGAAAACACACGGAGGTTCAATCAGAGTATTTGCGCAGTTTAAGGGAGGACCTCAGAAAATCCATCCAAGAGTCCAGGAATTAATAGATTTAGAACATGAACAAGGATTAGATACTTTTGACAGATATAAAAAATTCGCAGATGAAGTTATCAAACTAAAAAATGAGCTGGTTGCTTCATTGAAAAAACTAAAGGCAGGAGGAAAAAAAATTGCAGGATATGGTGCCCCTGGAAAAGGAAACACTCTCTTGAATTATTTTGGAATTGGAACAGATATTTTGGATTATATAATTGATGCTTCTCCTGAGAGATACAACAGATTCATACCTGGCATGCACATACCAATCTATCCGCCTTCAAAATTCAAGGAAGATTCCCCTGATTATGCACTTATGCTTGCTTTTACATACAAAGATGAGATTTTAGCCAAAGAAAACAAATATCTTGAGAAGGGAGGAAAGTTTATCATACCTCTGCCAAAGATAGAGGTATTGCCTAACAATTAAAAAATGGAAAAAATCTTGCTGTTTGGAAAAAATGGATTTCTTGCCGGCGAAATCCAAAAGAGAAAAACCAGCATAATTGCTTTATCAAAAGAAGAATGTGATATTACAGACAGAAAAAAAGTACTGGAGGCAGTCGGCAAATATAAACCTTCAGTAATCATCAATTGCGCAGCAATAACTGATTTAGAATTCTGCGAAAAAAATCCACTGAAGGTATGGAATGTTAATGTTCTTGGAGTAAGAAATATAAGCGAAGCTGCAAAAAGAAACAATTCTTTTATGGTTCATTTTTCCTCTGACTGGGCTATAAATCCTGTAAATGAATATGGCTGGACAAAATATGCTTCTGAGCCTCTTGTTCACGGTTTAGTCTTAAGAACCAACCTTTACAATCAATCACACTGGCTTTTTACATCATTAAGCAACAACCAGAAAGTAAACCTCCTTACAAATACAAAATTCAATCCCATAACAATAATCAGCCTGCTGGATTATATGAATAAACTTATAAATAGAAGATATTTTGGAATAGTTAATATTGGGGTAACAGACGAACTCTCATATTATGACTTTGGAGTGGCTGTGTGCGACATATTTGGATTTGATAAAAAAAATATTAATCCTGCCACATCAATAGATGTTGGTTATGAATATCCAATGAACACCTATCTGTATTTAAATGACCTGGAAAAACTTGGCTTAAAGACATTGTCTATCAAGGAAGATTTGGAGCTATTAAAAAATGAAATTAGAAAATAAGAAAATATTGATTGTAAGCCCTCACTTAGATGACGGAGTAATAGGATGCGGAGGACTTATAGCATATGCCAGGAAAAATAACTGCGAGGTTTTCCATCTGTGCATGACTATTGGAAGAAGCAGGCAGCTTGTAACTGGCAATACTGATGAGAATATCCAGCAAAAAGAGATTGATGATGTTGCAAAAGCAGCTGGTTTTAAATCAAAGGTTCTTTTTACAGGAGATGGATTTCTTAAACTTGATTCTCTTGCTCAAAAGGATTTAATAGACCCAATAGAAGATATTATTCAGGAATTCAAGCCAGATATTGTATGCATACCTTCTCCTGAAAGCTACAACCAAGACCACAGAGCAACTTATACTGCATGCATAACTGCGCTGAGGCCCATTCCAAAAGAAATAAGACATTTTGTCCCGATTGTCCTTGTTTTTGAAGAACCATATACATGGACTACAGGCAAACTGCTCAAACCCAATTTCTACATAGATATAACAGGCATAGAGGAAGAAAAAATCAATCTTATGAAGTTGTTTAAAACTCAGGACAGAGAGCCTCCTTATAGCAGAAGCAGAGAAAATTTAATCCATTATATGAGGATAAGAGGCAGTGAAGCAGGACTTCATTCTGCTGAAGCATATTTTCTGCTAAGGGGAGTTTTTAACTGAGTCCTTAGATATGTAAATTTCCACTCATGAATAATCATTACATACAAATTTATTTTCCAGGAGAGGAATATGGAGTAATT
>JAHWIL010000003.1 GCA_019322545.1 Candidatus Woesearchaeota archaeon | reverse complement strand
TATGGACCCAATAATTTATTTTAAAGGAATAAAAAACCACATTAATGGAAAAACCAACTGGGGATGCACAGCAGGAAGACGTTCTTTTTCTGTTGACTGCGACGGGGCTGTGCAGCTGTGCTGCAACTTAAAGCCATTTTCTGATAACATAATGGCAATAGACAGAAATTATTTCAAAAGAAAAAAGAAAGAGATAAATAAAATCTTAACTAATTGCCAGAAAAAATGTTATTCTAACTGCCATTTTACAACAGCTTATATGATTGAGCATCCGATTAAGGCAGCACTGGGGAAATAGTTCTATAAATAAACCAAAGAATAACTGGAATCCCATTGCCTAAGGTTGCCTTCAAATAAGAATTACAAAATTACCCCTTTCATCTCATATCTATCTCATCTTCTTTATTGTCAATGAACTTATTGTTCTCCTTTACAATCACATCAGGATAATTTGAATAAATATTAATTGCAACTTCATTATTCTTAAATACATTATCTCTTACTATAATCTCTTTCCCCGGCTCCTCTTTATTACGCGAATCGTAATGAAAATACAATGCTTTAAAGGTCTTCTCAAAAGTATTATTCTCAATAACAGGATAGACATTCCTATACAAAACAATTCCAGTCCTCCCTGTGGAAGGGTCAGGTTGTATCTCTGGATTATCAACATAAAAATGATTTCCTTTAATCAAAGGAGAACCTCCAGCCAAATCAATCCCCTCATGACCGCAATTATAAATTTCATTATTCAATATCTGCGGGCTTACTGGCTTGGAATGACCAATACCTATGCAACATTCCAACATATTCCTAAGAATGCTATCTGATATGACAACATCAGAAGACTCCTGTATATTATTATACCTCGAATATTCAATAATTACATATTCAAGTCTTCCATGAAAGATATTCAATCCATCCCAATCATATGTTGTCGGATTCTCATTATCCGAAGTAAATATAATCATCTCATCAGCTGTCCCAACTGCATTCAATGTACCCCTTATGATGATTTGAGTACTTTGCGTTTCAATCCTGTCAGGATCTTTTGGAAACGGCGAGTCATGTGGATGATCTTCTCCTCCATGCTGATCATCACTAAAAGCAGCCACCTCAACAACAGTCCCAGGTAATATAGTTAAAGTCACACCTTCTATTACATCTATGTCTCCTGTAACATGAATTGTCCCAGACCATACCTGATCTTTAGTTATCCTGCCAGAAATATCTTGATTATGAATCTCAACTGGACTTTTTTTAATGCATCCGCTGATTAGAATAATTACTAAAATTAGCAGCATAATCAACTCTTTTTTCATTTTGATATTCTCTGGAATTTAATCTATAAATAACTTCCTACAAAATAAACCATAAAATAACAGGCAAAAGCAGGCATCCCATCATATGGCTTCTTCTTATGCCGAGGATATTTGGGATTATGCCAACTGCTGTTGCAATAATGAAAATTAGCAGCCCAATATATCCTGAAAGAAACAGAGTTAGTCCTGCGATAAACAGGATTATACTGAGACACATAATCTTATAGTTTATTTTTGTTATAAATTTTGCAAATTTTTTTGAAATTGACAATGCAAGAAATGCTGCAACACCTGCTACAGTTAATGCAACGCAGATAAATATGAGCAGTGATTTTAGATTTATCACATCCATTATTTCTGAGACTGCAACAAGCGCTCCTGTTCTTGTTTTTCCTATTGTATAAAGCATAAGCATGCTTACAAGCATGTTTACTGTGTTTATTCCGCCGAGCATTATTAGAAACGAATGAGCTCCCTGGTTCCTTGTGAGTTCGCTTCCTATTACAGCTGCCTGGGCAGGTCCAAGGCCAGGAAAAAAGGAAACAAGAGAGCCGGAAAAAACACCTGAACCAAGAGATTTTGCTGTTTCTATTTTTTTTATTTTAATTGTTTCTGTTAGTTTCTGCTCAGGGATTGTCGTATTTTTGTTAATGCTCATAATAAGCATGCTTGCTCCGAAAAGCCCTGATAATAAAGGGAATAAACTGTTTTTTATATTAATTTTAAAGATGACAAGCCCAAGAACCCCGGTTAATGTAAACAATATGAATGCCCAAAATTTGTTATTGAGATTTTTTTCTCTTAATATCATTATTACAACAACTGCAAGGAGAATATATCCAATCCAGTTTTTCAGAAGTTCATATGCAGCTGGAATCAATATATTTAATAACGGAACAATTGCAATGCAGATTAATAATGAGAATAATGAGCCGATTACATTTAATTTAACTGCTTCATGACCTTTTCCTTCTAGTAATAATTTATGCCCTGGCAGAACTCCCAGTGCAGTATCTCCTTCTGGTGCTCCAAGAAAAACAGCGGGAATTATATTAAGAAAAGTATGTGTTATTGCCATTGCAATTATGAATGTTCCAAGCATTAATGGAGATGTAAAACCGATAATGTATCCTGATACTGAAACAACTAAGACTGAAACTAGATTAATATGTATGCCCGGAATAATGCCTGTGATAATTCCT
>JAHWIL010000028.1 GCA_019322545.1 Candidatus Woesearchaeota archaeon | reverse complement strand
TATTCCAGTGCACCTGTATCTTTTATGATTTTTCTGAATTTTTCAATGTCTTTTTTCTTTATTTTTTCATTTCCAAGGTGTTTTTTGATAAATGCCTTCTGGGCTTTTGTTCCATTTTCCAATGCCCTCAAGATAAGAAGTGTTTTTTTGCCCTGCTTTATATCAGAACCAATAGGTTTTCCAAGTTTTTTTGCATCTGCAAACAATCCAAGGATATCATCCTGTATCTGAAATGCCTTTCCTATTCTTACAGCATATTCAGATAAAACATCCAAATCTTTCTGTTTTGCTCCTGCAAGCAAAGCCCCAATATGCAAAGGCCCTTCAACAGTGTAAGATGCTGTTTTAAGATAATGTATATTAAGAACATCTTTTTCATTCATGCTCTTTTTTATCCCAGACAGGATATCAAGTGCCTGTCCGTAAATAACCTTATGAATAACCTGATTTAGCTTTGATATTGCCTTGAGCTTGTCTTTTTTATTAAAATCAGAATATGCAAGTGTCTGGTTTGCAAGTGTTAATATCAAATCTCCTGCAATAATTGCCATTGATTCCCCAAAATGCTTATTCTTGTATTTTTTCTCATAGGATTTATGCAGCGTCAATCCTCCTCTTCTCAAATCATCGCAGTCAATTATATCATCATGTATAAGAAAAGAAGACTGGATTAATTCCATACAGATTGCTGCTTTCAGAAGCTCTTTTTCTTTGTTTTTTCTAAAGCACCTGTATCCATAGTAAATCATTGCAACCCTTATCCTCTTGCCTCCTCTCAAAGAATAATCTCTTAGAAATTCCATCATTTCTTTTGCAGAGACATCTATTTTTGCAGCTTCAGTTATTCTTTTTTCAAAAAACAGCCTTAATTCTCTGTCAATTTTCTGCTTTAAGTTCTCTAATTGTTTTATTGCATTCAATATACCACCTTCATAATTGGGCTTTTTTTGTATTTATAAAGTTAATGTAAAGAATAAGACAGAGAGAAATACAAAATAAAGGAATACTGCTCCTGTTATGTATTTAGCAAGTCTTTCATCTGGGTAGAATGTAGTTATCATAAACAGCACAGAGCTTATGATAAAGAAGCTATTAAGCAAAGCAGAAAACCCAAATATGAGAAATACTGCCAGCATGATAACAGATGCGATTAATGCAGTGAATCTTTTTCCAAATACAATTGCAGATGTTTTTGAGCCAGATTGCTTGTCAGGAGAATAATCCATGATTGTTGAATACATATGGCATGCAATCACCCCAATAAAGATGTAAATTAATTGGACAGGGATAAAAAAATCCCTGTTAAAGCTGATTCCCAGAACAACGGGAAGTATTATGATAAATGCGTTTGAAATTGAATCAAAAGGAGGCCTGTCCTTTAATCTCAGAGGAGGAGCAGAATAAGCCCATCCAAAAAACAAGAGCAATGCAGTTGAAATCATATTTACAGCGTTTCCTGTGAGAATAGAGATTGTCAGAAATATGCCTGCTATAATTAAAGATAATGCAAATATAACTGGAATTAATTTTTTTGTTATAATTGTCTTTTTTCTGGGGTTTATTCGGTCTGATTCATAATCATAGATATCATTTATTCCATAAACATAGATTCCTGCTGGAAATGAAAGCATAATCAACTGCAGCAAAGCAAGTGTGCTGAAACCTGCTCCTGAAAATATCATGCCTCCGATAAAAAGCAGAGGCCCGATTATCCAGACAAAAGGCCTGCTTATCTTGATTATTTCTTTTAGCATTGTTGAAATTACATAAGAAAACTATTTAAAGTTAATTAATCTCATTTTCCATATGGAAGAAAGGTATGAAGAAATTGAAGAAAAACAGTCATGGTTCAAAGGCCCGGTTAAATACATAGCAGCAGTATTCCTAATATTAATGATAATTCTCTGGATTATTCCAATATATGCAATAAGAATGGACCCAGAGCCAAAAAACATTCCAGCACTTGCAGATATTCTTCCTGCAAACATCCAGCCGCAGGAAAATCCCCCTCAAGATTACAAACAGCTTGTAAACCCAACAGACCAGATAATAAAGCAGGCAGCAGACCAAATAGCTGCAAAATCATGCTCTTCATCAAAAATCTGCCAGGCAAAGGCAATCTATTATTTTGTAAGAGACAATATCAATTATGTTTCAGACCCAATTAACAAAGAATACCTTGAAGACCCAAAAGAAGTCCTGCTCACTTCTGCAGGAGATTGTGAAAGCGGAGCAATCCTGCTGGCATCTATGATGGAAGCAATTGGAATAGATGCCCAGCTTGTCTTTATCCCAGGGCATGCGTTTGTAAGAATCAAACTAGACAAAGCAAAGGCAAAATACAAGATAGATGACTATATCTACCTTGACTGGACATGCAAACAATGCACATTCGGAGAAATCCCATATAAAAATATAAACAAAGAAAGACAAATTCTTGAAGTTTAAGAACTCAACTGCCTTACTGCCTTTTCTAAATTCTTTCTTGCCTGCTCTTCATATTTTTTTCTAAAGAAATTAGTTAAATAGATATTAGGTTTGTCTAAAAATCTCTGTAAAATTTCTCTTCTTCCTTTTCTAAACCCTTCCTCAGGAACCCATGAATATTCTTTCCTTATAGCTTCCTCATACCTACCAAATTCCTCAGCAGGTTTCCCTAAAATAGACAAATCAATATCAAGCATTAGTTTTTCATCAACACCTTCATGAACTTCAGCATGTCTTGTAACCAAAACTAAATCCCTGGCCTTTTCTGCAAAATCATTAGACAATCCTGCCTTTTTGCAGAGATTATAAGCTAATCTTGCACTCCTTTCCTCATTATTGTTTGCCTTAGTATCATAAACTGCATCATGATACCCTATTGCAAACTCAAGTTCATGAGGGTGCTCTGCCAGAGATTGTGCTCTATCAAACTCATCAAGGCAATTCATGATATGATTTAAATTATGGTAAAACCTATGAGATTCATTATACATGCCTCTTAGTAAATCAAAGGCTTTCTGTGCCTCTCTATCTCTTGCTTCTATCTGGTCCCAAAATCTAAAAAATCTTTCTTTCATTTTACATTCAAATCATTAACTACCTCATCAAATAGAGATTCAATGCCAGACTGATTATCACCATCTGAATTATCAAAAACCCATACCCTTCCATGATTGTCTTTGTCATTTTGCTGCTCTAAGGTTAGACGCTTTTCTTCTGTATCATATTGGCTTGCAAGCCTTCTGTTAATCTGCTCTGTTGTAAGCCCTCTCTCTTTTAATCTTCTTTCCTGGCTTTTATTATCAG
>JAHWIL010000027.1 GCA_019322545.1 Candidatus Woesearchaeota archaeon | reverse complement strand
GAAAATAATCTTGAGAGACTGACTAAATTTGCAGAAGAAAAAAAGATTAAAACCATAAACACAGGAGACTGGCATACACCAGATTCAGAAGAACTATCTGATAAACCAGATTACATAACAAAGTTTCCACTTCATTGCTTGATAGGAACAAAAGGAGCTGAATATGTGCCTGCAACAAATCCCCAAGACACGTATGTGATAGACTGGAGAGACAAAACCTTTGATGCAGGCAAAGTAAAAGCTCACCGCAATATTATACTCTATAAAGATGCATTTGATATCTTTGAAGGCTCATCTCATGCAGACAGGGTTTTAGAAATTATTAAACCAGATATTGCAGTTGTTTATGGTGTTGCTACAAATGTCTGTGTTAATTATGCAGTTAATGGGCTTCTTGCAAGAGGAGTAGATGTTTATGTGCCAACAGATGCCATAAAAGAACTGCCAAATCTTCCATTAGAAGAAACAATTTCAGCATGGAAAAAAGCAGGAGCAAAACTAACAACAACACAACAAATATTGGAGGGATTGCTATGAAACAAACACTTGAGAAAAGAATTAAAAAGGCAAAAATGAATCCAGCAGTTGTTTCACGTGAAATAGAGAATTTCATACTTGAACAGATGACTGGCTTTAACCGGTTTTATAATCTGAAAGGGGGTGTAATAGGATTAAGCGGCGGAATAGATTCAACCACAGTTGCCTATCTTGCAAAAAAAGCATTTGACAGGTATAACAACGAGAATCCAGACAAGGAGCAATTAACATTGTATGGATTGATTATGCCTGCAAAAGCAAACAACGGCAAGGACCAGAGAGATGGAGAAAGAGTAGCAAACCTGCTTGGCATAGAATACAAAATCATAGAAATTGAGCCTGTTCTTCAGGCAAGAGAATCAATAAATGATATTTTCAAAAATTCGTTCCACAAAGGAAATGCAGCATCAAGGGAAAGAATGATTCAGCTTTATGCAGAAGCATCTGCAAGAAAATCACTTGTCCTTGGAACAGGAAACTATGATGAAGATTACTGCATAGGGTATTTTACAAAATTTGGTGACGGTGGAGTTGACTGCAATCCTATCGGCAATCTTCCAAAAAGACTGGTGAGGGAATTAGCACAATACATGGGAGTTCCAATGGACCTTGTCAGCAGGACACCAACAGCAGGATTATGGGATGGACAGACAGATGAAAATGAACTCGGCTATACTTATAATCATGTTGAAACTGTAATGAATGGATTTGCTCAGGGCTTTACAGAAAAGGAAATAATAGAAATAACCGGCTATGAGCCAAGTATTGTTGAGGACATACAAAAAAGACATGATGGAACAGAGCACAAAAGAATCCTGCCGCCAGTCCCAAAAATAAGCTTGAGGTATGAATAAATGAAACTGCCAAAACGCGGATTATATCTTGGAAGGTTCCAGCCATTTCACAATGGCCACATGAAATCTATAAAGAGAGCGCTGAATGACAACATTGACGAGCTGATAATCATGATTGGCTCTGCCCAGCATTCATATACAAGAAAAAATCCTTTTACAAGCAGTGAAAGATATGAGATGATAGAACAGTCATTAAAATATGAAAACATTGACCCTGCAAGATACCATATAATTCCAATCAAGGACATCAACAGCAATTCATTATGGGTTCCGGAAGTTGAATTAATTGCACCCAGATTTGAGGTTGTTTATTCTGGAAATAAGCTGACAAAATATCTTTTTGCAAAACAGGATTATGAGATTGTTGATTTAGAAGTAGAGGGGATTGGAACAAAAATAAGAGATGAAATTGCAGGCAGTGGAGACTGGAGAGATAAAATACCTCAGGGAACTCTTGAAGTAATGCTGATGATTGATGGTGAACAAAGAATAAAAGATTTATATAGGGGTGGTATGAGATGAAACTTGAACAGCACTCAGTTGATATTATTGTTGATGTTAATAAGCAATCTGCCCATAAAGAGCCGCCTTATGTTGTGTTAATCAAACGGCTGAGAAACCCTTTCCAGGATTACTGGGCTTTGCCAGGCGGAAGGCAGGAAGAAAATGAAACACTTGAGCAAACAGCACAAAGGGAATTATCTGAAGAAACAGGATTAGGATTTGAGTTTCTGGAAAATGAAATTCCATTTAAAATAAAACTGGATAATTTTGAAACCTATCTTGACCAGATAAGAACCTATATTGCAGAAAAAGACCCGCGAGGAGGAAACACAACAACATATGCCCTGCAAGTTGAATGTGATGATATAAGCCGGATAGAAAAAATGCTGAAAAACGGCAGTGATGCAAAAAATATTGGCTTATTCAGGATTGATGAGCTGCCGGAACTTGCATTCAGCCATTTCAAATATATAACAGATTATTATACAAAATTAAAGAGATACAAAAACCCGTCACTTGCAGTTGATGCAATTATCAGATACAATCAAGGCATAGTGGCTATTGAAAGAGATGACGGACAGCTTGCATTGCCAGGAGGATTTGCAAAATACGGGATAACTCTTGAGCAGTCTGCAAAAGAAGAAGCAAAAGAAGAAACAAATCTTGATATTGCTGTCAAATCACTGCTTGGAATTTATTCTGACCCAAACCGCGACCCAAGAAAACATATTGCAAGTGCAGCTTACATAGCAGACGGCAGGGGAATATTAAGAGCAGGAAGTGATGCAAGAAATGCATTTGTTTTTCCACCAGACAAACTGCTAAGAACTCCGCTGTATGCTGACCATAACAAGATAGTAGGTGATTTTATTGCAAGCCAATAATGCACTCGTAGTTTACAAGAAAAGCTCATTTGAACTTTATTTAGAGAAAGGAGATGCTGAACTAAGAGCATATCTTGAAGAAAACAACACAAACGTTCAGCAGATGAAAAAAGAACACGAAGAACAAAAAAGAACACTTGATACAGTGATAGGAGTTATTGAAAAAAATAATATCAATTATGACAGCATCTACAGGGCGCATCTAAGGGACATCACAGACCAGGATTTAGTCGTGGTTGTTGGAGGAGACGGCACTTTCCTTGAAGTTGGGCATTACATCAGAAATAAAATTCCAATAATTGGAGTTAATTCAGATATAGAAAACAGTGCAGGCCATCACTGCATGTCTGATAGATTTAGGTTTGAAGAAGATATAAGAAAAATAAAGCAGGGAACCTTGGAACCAAGAGAACTCAAAAGACTTGAACTTTTGCTTAATGAAGAGCCAATAAAAGAATATGCATTGAATGATATTCTTGTTGCGCATAAAAATCCTGCAGCAACATCACGATATGAAATAAGAGTAAATGAAAAACAAGAATTCCAGTTAAGCTCTGGTATAATCATATGCTCATCATCTGGCTCATCTGCATGGATGAAATCAGCAGGCGGACAGCCAATGAAACTTGCATCTGATAAAATACAATATCTTGTAAGAGACCCAATCTACAATAAGATTTCAAACCCGACACTTGTAAACGGGTTTTCAGATGAAATTAAAATAAAATCAAAAATGAGGCAGGGAAAGCTCTACATTGATGGACAGCACCTGAGATATGATTTTACATTAGGCGATGAACTGAAAATAAGGCAGGGAGAGTCTCTGAATGCATATGTTAGAGGTGATAGCAATTAACTTGCTATATCAAAAAGATTTTCCAAAAATGGTTTGTTTTTGCAAAAATAACAATCAAATAGTTTATATTCATCAAAAACAATAACAATAGTATAAGAGCCTGAACTATTGTGAGAAGCAAGCAAAATTACAAATTAGCGCAAGCTGTATAATTTTGCTGTAAATGTCAGAACCAAACTTCATGATAGCGTTAGCTATGACAAAAGCCATGCGGGCTTAAAACGCGGAGGGATGAAAAATGGGAAGCTATGATACAGGAGAAAGTTTTAGCAGGCCAAGACCTGCAGAAAGAGAACCACGGGAACCAAGAACAAGAGTGCCAGGCAGGGCAGAAGAACTGCCAGATGTTGTAGACCAGCAGTCAAACTATAACAGCGAATACAAAACAATTGTTGCATTGGGAGGAGGATTAACACCAGACAGAATAGTGCATCCATTGCCAGAAGATGTTATTGGGGGAGATTTAACAAGTGTTGTTAAGTATCTGACAGGCGATGACATAGCAGAAAGGTCTGAAGACAGGGCAATTGTTGAAGCAATCAGAAACAGGATGCAAAGCGCAGATTACAGGGTTATCATAAATGAAACACTGAATTTCCATAACAACAGGATGACTACTCCTTTGACAAAGTATCTTGTTGAGAAAACACAGGAAGGAGAAGATGGAGAGATAAAGTATAATTTTGCAGACCTGGCAATTGTAAGCCATGACGAAGGCGGAAGAACATTAGACTACCTTGTTTAGGATTTTTTTCCTTTTATATTGAAAGGTGGAAACAATGCCAATGATACTGCCAAGGCCATATCTTTTTGAGATAGGAACTCCTTTGATAGTGTTCAACAGAAGATTAATACAGCCAAAATCAGAAACAGATGCCAATGACAATTACTTTGAGTTCAACAGAATAAGATTTGCATTAGATGAAATAATATCTCCAAAAGAACTTGAAGAACTGTATTTCAGGAATAATAAGGAAGCAATTGAAGGAAAACAGGCAGATTATGTAAGAAGAGTTCTAAATAAAGAATTCAAGAGCAGGGAGGCAATCAAAAAAACCATTAAAGATAACAAGGTTCTTGGGCTGATTATTGAAAAAATACTTCCTGTGCTTACAGAAGAACAACTAAGCCGCCAGATTGGGGATTTTCTTCAGGAAGATGAAAAACAAAAACAGCAGGAAGGACAAGAAGAACAACAATCTGCACAACAAATTCAGGTTGTTCAGGAAATTTCCCCTGAATTAAAAAAAGAGCTTGACTGGGTAAAAAGAGACCTGAAATCAAGGGTAAATGAAGAATACAGGCAGTATGCTGCCAGGAATCCAAGAACAAATGATTCATCAAATGTTGTTGATGACAGAATCGCGGCAATGCTAACACCTTCACGAAGAAAAAAACAACTATTCACTTTAGTTAATGAAGACAGCATACTGTGCTCCCAATTGCTTGACAGGAACATAATGCTGATAGAAAACAAAGTCTATGATTTTGTAACTGCTCCTGAATTTCTTTCATTTTTTCAGGAGCATATTGATAGGAGTTTTTACAGCCATTTGCAGAGGTTTTCCTCAAAAAGAGAACCAAGGGATATTGCAGAATTAATAGAGGAAAACAAAGGCAGGTTTAACCACAAATACCACAGCCGCATGGTCAATAAGCTCATGTCAAGCAGGATGAAGATAAACAGCGAATTTTATCTTCCTTTATTTTTTCAAAAAGATGGAGATTTATTAAAAAGATACCTGCTGCTTATTGAAAGAAAAATAAAACTTGATTCTATTGAGCATTATGCATACCAGGAAGAAGAATTGCAAAAACTTTCACAGGAAAAATACCGGCTTGAAAATCTTGCACAAAAAAATTCCTATGAACAGAATAATGCCGGATTTGAAAAGAGAGAAAGAGGCTATTATGTGTATATCAAAACACCTCCTTATGCATTAAAAAGCCCTCATATCCGTGGAAGCGATAAATACCTTGAATTTCCAGCTGCAAAAATCGCAGTCCATGTATCTTATAATTCCAGTTATAGAAAATTCCAGATTAGCGACCCTGTTGTTATCAACGGCTACAGGCATCCATTTGTATCATCAGGAGGTGCATATGCCAGCATCTGCCTTGGAAGATGGGCGTCCAGCTTAGGCCAGACAAAGGCACTGCCTCCTGAACAAGCTGTTCTTGCATTATTATCACAAGGAAAAAAAACACTCATGATGGGATACCGTACTGGCAGCAACCCCCATCATAAATTAACAAGAACTGAGTGGTATGATAAAACCTGGCTTACAAAAAAACAGGTTGAAGAAAAAGGCCTTGTTGTATTAAATGATTTTGAGAGGAGGCGATAAAAATGGGCAGTCTTGATTTAAAAGTCCTTCAGGCACTCAACGAAGATAAGTCAAATAAAAAAGGAAAAAAACAAAGAAAAAAATTCCAGATAACAAAAGGAGCATATGAAAAAGCAATGCTCTATGCAAAGATTGCTTCAAGACTGGCAGGGGGAGGAATGGAATGCTACGGCTATCTTGTAAAACCAAAAGAAAGCCTTGATGATATTGTAACTGATGTCTATTTTGCGCATGAGCAGGAAGCCAGCAGCGGGCATGTCATGGTTGAAGCAGAAGGGATAAGGAGGGCAGTTGAAGAGGTATACGGCGGGGGCTATGAAATAGTTGGATGGTGGCATTCTCACGGCACAATAGGAACCTTTCATTCAGGAACAGATGTAGAAAACTTTGAAAAAATTCTGCATAGTGTTGCTCCAAGAACAATGTTCAGGAATGAAATTGCATTGTATAATTATAATGAAGAAACTCAGGAGCTTGAGTTTGATAATTACAGAATAAAAGGCGTTAAGCCGGTAAATCCAAGTATACTGAAAAAAGTAAAAAGAGACCCATTTGCATTTAGTTTTGTTGTGAATGTAAGAAGAGAGCATTATCTTGAATGCATAACAAAAACATATGATGATGAAGAAAAAAAATTCAAGCTTAACAAGCCGTATCATCCTCAGCTTGATATTATTGATTCTGGCAATGATGTTGAATTTACTGTAAGCCAGATAGAGCAGGATATAAGAAACAAGCTTGTTTTCAACGGGTATCATCATAGAACTGTTTTTGAAGAGTTAGAAGAAGATAAAACCTACAGCAAATACCGGAGATTTGTCAGGCGTTTTATATATTCTGCGCAGGGCTATCTTGAAAGAGAAGGAAAAAATCTGGAATTAATACACAATCTTCTTACTTCCTACAGGCAAAGTTACGACATGTTAAGGGAAAGCAGAGAAGGACAGATTACTGATGAGCAAATAGAATCTGTGCTTGAACACATATCAAAAAACAGAAAAGATATTATTGAAAAACTTGATTCTGAACTAAATACAACAAACCCAAAGAGATTTCTTAATCCAAACAACAAATTCACAAAACAAGAGCTTGAGAAACTTATATTATTCCGATTTATTTATGAATTTGCAAAAAAAGATGAATGGTGCAGCAGCTTCAGGTCAAGGGAGCAGGATAAGATTGCGTCTAAATACCGAAAAAGAATAAAGGTGCTTGATGAATGCTATGGCATTGCACAAAAAGCAGCAAATGCTATGGTTGAATATTCAATAGCCACATTTGAAAGATATGATGGAAAACCGGCTGCAAAATATGAAGGCCTGATGACAAAAATACTTGCCAATACTGCTGATGAAGATAATTTTACATTTATTGATTCTGTAAAAAATGAAACAAGCAGGCCGCTGAAACCAGCAAGAGCATTGTTTCTTCAAAAAGAACGCAAGAATATCACAGACCAGCTTACAAAAGACCTGTATTATTCAATGACAGGAAAATGCAAATCACAGTTTAATGAGCACATGTTCTGCTTCTTGACAGAATTTCCACAGGTATATAAAAAATCTCAGAAAGCAGACAAGCTCATAGAAGATTATCTTCTTCCTATGAAGCCAAAACAGCCAGGATATGTTCCTCAGGCTGAAAACAGCACCAGGCATTCAATATTGTATTCAATTCGGAAAAAAATATCAGATATACTGGGGAGGCATTAAAAAATGACTCATCAAGATTTGGAAGGAATAGTGAACAGATATGACAGGCAGGAAAGGATATCTGGATGGAACCAGGAAAAACTTGAAAAAGCAAAAGTAGTTGTTGTCGGAAATGATATAATGGCAAATTACTGCGCCATAACCCTTGCTGCATTCGGCTTTGGAAGCATAGAACTCTATGGTCCTGGCTTTGTGACAAAAGATACCCTTTCAAACTTTAAAAAAAACAATGCACAGCATGATTATTCAGATGGTTTTCTGTAT
>JAHWIL010000026.1 GCA_019322545.1 Candidatus Woesearchaeota archaeon | reverse complement strand
CATCATTGTTTTAATTCTTCCCATTAAATACCACCATTAGAGATATCTGATTCAGAGAAGGGCATTTATAAAGATTTCGGAATTTTGATTAAAAGTTACTGTCCCATTTCCTTGACAATCTTTGCCCCTAATTTAGAGGTCAAATCAGCGATATCCCTGTCAGGAGCAATCTCAACCAAATCAATCATTCTGATATTTTTCAGCAGTTTTATCCTCTGAAGCATATGCAGCAATTCCCTTGAACTTAATCCTCCGGGCTCTCTGTATCCTGTGCCTGGTGCAAATGCAGGGTCAACAACATCTATATCAATGCTGATATAGACAGCAGGCCATTTGTTAATCTGCTCCATGATATTATCGCAGACATCATCAACTCCTATTTTAAAAATCTGCTTCATGTCAAAAGATTTAATATTATTCTGAAGGGCAAATTCTTTCTCATAGCCGTGCCAGTTTCTTGTTCCAATCAGGATAAGTTTTTTTGCATCAAGAATACCTTCTTTAATCAGCAGTCTTGTATAATCCTCCTGCGTTGGAGTATCTAATCCAGCCTCCAGGTCAGGATGCGCGTCAAAGATAACCAATCCAGCTCCGGGATTATTCTGGCAAAATGCCCTGAAACAGGAATATGTAATTGAATGGTCTCCTCCAAGAATAATTGCTTTTTCTTTTAATGATAGAACCTTCTCAAATATTGCCTTGTTTGTTTCATCTATATTTGAATTATTAACTTTTACTTCTTCAATCTCAAACCCTGGATTAACTCCTGATTCATTCAAAAACAAGTCATGCATCTGCTCAACAATCTTGTCAGGGCCTTTTTCAGCTGACTCTGCTTTTCCAAGGCCTCCTCCTGCAAATGGGATTTTAATTAGTTTCATAATACTGGAATATTGGAGTTATATTAAAAATTTTACCGCAAAACTTATATATTTCTTCTCCATAATCAGGTTTGAGGTGGTTAAATGCCAAGAGCAAAAAAATCAAAATCCAAGGCAAAAAAGCCAAAAGCCAAACCTAAAGCAAAGTCCAAGGCAAAAGCCAAGCCAAAAGCAGCAAAAAAAACAGCAATTGGAAAAATTACTCACTTCTTTCCGAATATAAGTGTTGCTGTTGTAGAAGTCAAAAAGATTATACGGCAGGGAGACAAGATAAGAATAGAAGGGCATGGCAATGAGTTTGAACAGAAAATTGCATCTATGCAGATAGAATACAAGAAAGTCAAGGAAGCAAAAAAAGGACAGTCAATTGGCTTGAAAGTAAAAAAATCTGTAAAAGAAGGCGATTTGGTCTATAAGGTTTAATTTATTTCTTATATATTCTTTTTATCCATGTCTTTTTAATAGGCGGAAGAATAAGTGTTGACAGATAGAACCCTATTGTTGGGACAAATGCGCTGAGCCATGGATAGGGAGCCTCTATCAAATATAGGAATAAAACAACAATAAAATAGGTTATTGCAGCAATCACGAGTTTTCTTGCCATTGATGTTTCCCATGCCTTGTCTGCTTCAACTTTCTTGTTTCTCTGCTTTATCAAACTAACTTCTTTTTTAATGTCCATTTTACATTCTCTCAGGAGCTTCTATTCCAATCAGGCCGAGCCCTTGTGCCAGAATCTGTTTTACACAGTTTATCAGGCAAATCCTTGCATCACGCTCTTCTGCCTCAAGAATTCTGTGCGCATGATAGAACTCATTAAATGCCTGCGATAAATCAAGCAGATACCTGCATAAAACATGAGGACGATAATGCTCTCCTGCATCTGCAACAACATCCGGGAATCTTGACAAGAGAACAATAATCTTTTTCTCTTCTTTTGTATCGAGAACACCCAGATTAATATTTGCAGGAATCTTATTTTTGTATTTTCTTAATACAGAACATATGCGCGCATGGGCATACTGCACATAAGGCCCTGTCTCTCCTTCAAATGATATTGATTGTTCAGGGTCAAATACAATATCTTTTATTGCATCATATTTCAGCATGTAAAACTTTATTGCAGACATGCCAATCTGTTTGGCTCTTTTGGAAATTTCTTTTGCAGAAAGATTCCTGTATCTTTTCCTTGTTTCTTTTTCTGCAAGTTTTATCATGTCTGAAACAATATCATCAGCATCCACTACATTCCCTTCTCTTGACTTCATTCTGCCGGAAGGAAGATGCACCATGCCATATGCAAAATGACAGCACCTGTCTGCAAAAGGATACTTCAGCATCTTTAGGACCTCAAATAAAACCCTGAAATGATAATTTTGTTCTGTCGCAACAACATAGATTGATTTGTCATATTTAAAATCCTCATACTTTTTTTTTGCAAGATAAATATCCTGCGTTACATAAACAGAGGTTCCATCTGCTCTCAGCAAAACTTTTTCTCCAAGCCCCTGCCTGCTTAAATCAGCAACAATAGCCCCTTCTTCATTTTTTTTAAACAGTTTTTTCTTAAGCCCCTCAAGCACAATCTTTTTTCCTTTTTTGTATGTCTCGCTTTCAAAATATGTTTTTTTGAATTTGATTCCTAATTTTTTGTATGTTTCTTCAAACCCGTCAAGAGCCCATTTGTTCATTTTTTTCCATAATGCAACTGTTTCCCTGTCGCCCTGCTCCCATTTTCTTAACATCTCAAGCGCTTCTTTCTCAAGCCTCTCATTTGCACGTTTTGCAAACATTACATAATATTTTCCTACAAAGAAGTCTGATTTCATCTTTGATTTCTCTGGAGTATCTCCTTTCCCCCACTTCTTGTATGCAAGCATTGATTTGCAGATATGAATTCCCCTGTCGTTG
>JAHWIL010000025.1 GCA_019322545.1 Candidatus Woesearchaeota archaeon | reverse complement strand
AATTCATTCATGCCTGCTATAAACTCTGTTTTCTTTAGAATATCCTCAAGAGTGGTTGCCAATTCTACAGAGATATCTTTATATTGCTCAGTAGAAGGACTGAATGTTTTTAATGAATTTACTGCTTTTCTTAAAGCTTCAATATTTTCTGAGTCCAGTGCAAATCTTGCGAGATGGGTTATGAACCCTTCATTCCAGAATACTATTCCCTCCGTGAGCTGTTCCTCAGTAAGCTCTCCTTTCTTGAAATCTTCATTAAGATTGCTGATAATCCCGATTAGTTTATAATATTCTTTCAGGATATTCTGCACTCTATAATCTCCCAGGGCTTTCTCAAATAGCTGCTGGTCTTCCTGGAATTTTAAAGCATCTAATTTCAACCGAATAAACTCATCAACTGTTATTGTTGCGCCCGGAAGAACTACCTTTGCTTCTTTTGCAAGGGGATTTTCCAGAAGTTTCGCATATTCCTCTGCCTGTCTGTTAAAATCATCAGGATAAAGTTTTGGAATGGTTTCAATATCGCGCATAAGAATTTTTTCATTAAATTCTTTTATTAAATCACTTATTCTAATCTTTCTCTTAACACCTTCCTCCTCGATTACAAACTGCTCGTCGCCATATTTCTCTTTAAGTGCTGTTAATCTTATCACTGCGACCTGCTCATTTTCCTGCTTTTCATATTGTCTAAGTATATCAGTTATTTCTTCTGCTCTTTCTCCGGCAGTTCTTATTGCCTCTTCTTTCTTAATCTGCTCCTCTTTAGTCTTTTCCAGGCTCTCTATGATTTTTGCAAGTGCCTCATAAGTCTCTTTGTTTTTCCGCACTTCTCTTCTGAGTTTCTCAAGCTCCCTGATTGTTTCTTCAATTTCTTCAACTAAAGAAGGTATCAAAGTAGTGGGAATTTTTTCCAGCTCCATAGCAGAAATACGCGCAGAAGCAAGCCGTCTGGCTGCTTCTTCTCCAGACAGGTCTTTTATGCCTTCTTTTGTAAGAGTCAGGAAATCCTCTGTCATGCCTGTATCTGGGTTTATTTCCTTGCCATTGATAAGGATTTTTCCTTCTTCATCTCTGCTGATTTCATTTCCTTTTTCATCTTTATAAATGAGTTCTATCTCTTTTCCGTCAACTTCTTTTTTCCATTTCTGTTCTTCCTCATCCCATCTCCAGTCTGCGTCTGTGAATTCTTTTCTTAATTTATTTACTTCCTCATTGTATTCACCGCATATCTTTTTGTAATTATCTTCTGCCTTTTTCAGAGATTCCGGCATTTCTCCAGAAGGAAGCGCCAATCTTCCTGTTCCCTGATTTATCAGCTTTCCTGTCTTCTTGTTTACCCATTTGCCTTCTTTGTTTTTCTCAACCTCAACCCATTCATCACGATATCCATCCCTATCTCTTGCAATTATCTTGTTTCCTATTTTTTCTGTCGCATGTTTTTCAAGCTCTCTTAAATATGACTCTTCTGCTTTTTCACATGCCTGCTTTTTATCATTAAATTCCTTTAATTTTGGAGTTTCCACTATTCCCTCTTGTTTTTTTCGCAGGCTTTCTTTTGCATCCTCAGGTATATCAATAGGAGCTTCCTCTTCCTCAGGCTGTTCAGGAACAGGAACTTCTGCTTCCGGCTGTTTGCAGTCTTTGGTGTGTGTGCAGGCAATTATTTTTATTAGTTTAAGCTGGTAATCCTGGAGGCGTAATGCTGAAAAATGTAAATCCACAATAAGATTTCCTTCAATCTCCAGTTCATTCAGAACTTCAATTGATTTTGCACATATTTCTTTTATTGCATGAGGGTCTTTGCTGTTTTCACCCACATTTGCAGCTGTTTTCTCAAGTTCCTGCATAGACAGCTTAAGTTTTATTTCGTGCTGCTCATATGCTTTATCATAATAAGATTCCATTAATTGCTTTTCAGTATCAACATAACCAGAGAATTTTTTTACTAATTCAATAACATCAGCATAGCCTATCTTTTCTTTGGCATACTTTATGACTGTTGGTTTTAATGCAGTAATTCCGGATTCAGCATCATCGATCTTATCAAGACAGGAAGCTGAATAATGCTTGAATACATCAGATTTCTTTTTTATTGAATCTTCTGTTGATTGTTTAATTTTATTTAATTCATTTTGTATCTTATCTACAGAAGAATATTTATCAATAGCTTTTTGGAGGTCATTTAATCTTTTATTTATGTAATTCTCATAGGCTTCTTCCCTTGTCTGGCCAAGCACCATATTTTGTTCTATACTGTTTTCTATTCTTTGCTTTTGTTTTTGATAGTGGTTT
>JAHWIL010000024.1 GCA_019322545.1 Candidatus Woesearchaeota archaeon | reverse complement strand
CATTTGCTTGTTCTTATGCATGTTCCGGGAATCGGGCCAAAAAAGACAGCTGCGCTTTATAAAAAACTGAAAATAACTTCCCTGAAACAGCTGGAACAGGCATGTAGAAAACATAAAGTAAGGGAGTTGCTTTATTTTGATGCAAAAACAGAGCGAGAGATTCTTGAGGGAATAAGACTCATGAAAAAAGGATTTGGAACAAGAATTCCTCTTAAGCAGGCAGAAGCAGCAGGGAAAAAAATAGTTTCAAGATTAAGAAAATCAAGCCATGTCAAAAATGTTTCTGTTGCCGGCTCATTAAGAAGAAGAAAAGCCACTGTGAGGGATATTGACATCATAGTTTCAACAAAACATCCTGCAAATGTCATTGAGATTTTTACAAAGATGCCTGATGTGAAAAAAATTCTTGCAAAAGGAAAAAGAAAGGCAACTATTATATTGAAATCAGGCATTCAATCAGATATACGCGTTTTTCCGCCGGAACAGTGGGGTTCTGGGCTTGTTTATTTTACAGGAAACAAGGCATTTAACATAAAGTTGAGGAAGATTGCAATTAAAAAAGGATATAAGCTGAATGAATACGGCCTGTTTAAAGGAAAAACCTGCATTGCCAGCAGGACAGAACAGGAAATCTTTAAAAAACTGGGAATGAAATTTATTAAACCTGAACAGAGGGAATCATGAATACAAAAATAATAGCATGGATTCTGCTGCTGTTTGTTTTGCTTGGCTCTGCAAGCGCAGCAATAAAAACAATACATGATGAAGATGATGAAAAAACCTACATTGCAGAAGATATATCTTATACAATAAATGCAATTTATATAGGTGATGGAAAAGTAAAATTCAGGGTAAATGATGAAACAACCAGCAAGCTCAGCTACCATGAAACATATAAATTTGAAGAAGGGAGCATTATATTTGTGAGGGAAATTCTTGAAGAAGAAATACTGGAAGGACCTGATAAGGTTATTTTTAATTTTTATCCTGCAAAATGTGCAGACTGCATATTTGAAATAACAGATGCTGAACAAGAAGACAAACAAGAAATGGTTGAAGAGAAACAAGAAAAAGAGCAGGATGAAGAAGATGAAGAGCAAGAAGAAGGAGAACAAGAGGATAAATTAGATAAAGAAGAACAAGAAGAAGAAATAGATCAAGAAGAGGAGCTCGATAAAGAAGAACAAGGCAGGGAACAAGATAAAGAACAGGATGGAGAACAAGGAAAAGAGCTGGATAAAGGGGAAATAGAAGAAATCAAAAAAAGTTTTCTCAAGAGATTATACTCTTGGTTTCTTAAATGGTTTATCTGGTGGGTAGATTGAGATTTGAAATTCTTGCAGATGTGTTTGAGCAGATTGAAAGGGCAAGTTCAGGAAACCAGATGCGGGAAATACTCGCAAAATTTTTCAGGAAATGCCCGAAAGACGAGATTAACAAAACAACATACCTTCTGCTTGGCTCAATTGCCCCGAAATCAGAGAGTGTTGTTCTTGGAATGGCTGAAAAGATGGTGCTGAAATCAATTGCACTTGATTCAGGCAAATCTCCTGAATATATAAAAAAACTATTCAGGAAAAAGGGAGATGTAGGGTTAACTGCAGAATACCTTACAACAAAAGAAAAAGGAAAGCTAAACATTTTGCATGTATTTGATGAGCTTCACAAGATTGCAAAGGCATCTGGCTCTGGCTCAAGTGAAAGGAAGATAAGAATACTTGCAGGGTTATTGAAAAAAGCATCTCCAAAAGAGGCAAGATATATTGCGCGGATTGTCCTTGGAACACTAAGACTGGGTGCAAGCGAGATGACTATTCTTGATGCCTTATCAATTGCATTTACAGGAACAAAGAAAAACAAGGGAATACTTGAAGATGCCTATAATACTAATCCTGACATAGGCCTGATTGCAAATACAATTGCAAAAAAAGGAATCAGGGGAATTTCTGGAATTGGGAATGGTATTGGCAAGCCAATACAAATGATGCTGTGCCAGAGAGTGCAGAATATAGCTGATGTAAGGAAAAAAATGAAATGGCCTGTTTCAGTTGAGGAAAAATATGATGGAGAAAGAATCCAGGCGCATTATTCAAACAAAAAGATTGTTTTATATTCAAGGCGGCTGGAGAATGTAACTCACCAGTTTCCTGATATCGCAGATGCAATAAAAAAACAGATTAAGGCAAGGCAGTTTATTATTGAAGGAGAGGTTGTTGCAGTTGACAGCAGTGGAAAACTCCTCCCTTTTCAGGTTTTGATGCAGAGAAGAAGAAAATATCATGTTGAAGAATATAT
>JAHWIL010000023.1 GCA_019322545.1 Candidatus Woesearchaeota archaeon | reverse complement strand
TGATATGTATGCCCGGAATAATGCCTGTTATTATCCCTGCGATAATCCCCAAAAGCAACGCAAACAGCAGATTATAAAACATTTTAAATCTTTTTTACAACATTCCCGATTATCTGGATTTCTTTTTTATATTCCTCTGTTTTTCCTGTTACCTCAACATATTCCCCTTCTTTAAGTTCAATATTTCCTTTTTCTTTGAAAATAACAACAGAAATCTCCTCTGGCTGAATGATTTCAATATATGCAACTTTCTCTTTCTCAGTTATTCTATTTACAATCCCCTTTATTCTGACATTTTCATCTTTCTCAGTTATCTCATTTATCTGTTTTTCAGGAATTTCAATTATTTCAGAGATAAAAAATAGGAATATAATTCCTGCAATTGAGCAGATTAGGGCTGTCTTTAGCAGGGTCTTTTCTTTCATAAGAGACTAAAGAAATTTAAACTCTTTTTAAAATTTTTATAGTCAGGAGAACAACAATAAATTATTTATATGATATCCTTATCTCAAGAAATTCTAAATAAAATCAAAGAAGAAATAAAAAAGAATATCTAATCTACTGAACACTCAATCCTTCTTCTCCGTATTTTACTTCAATAGTTCCTGAACTTGCAGGATATCTTGTTGATGAATACCACTGGTATGTCCCTGGCTCTTCAAACATATATGTAAATGTCTGGTTTCCATATATCTTGTTTTTTTCTGTTAAAGATTCTCCGTAATTTCCATCCAGTCTTTCTCTAACTGCAATAAGATGTATGAAGGTTGGATGATTATTAATCCAGGTTACAGAACTTCCGACTGCAATTGTCAAATCTTCTGGGTCTCCTGTAAACATATCAATTGTTATTGTATAATCTTTTTTTTCAGGCAATTTTTCTCCTTCTGCTGTTTCTTCTCCTTCTATTAACCCTTCTTTTTCACTTAATTCCTCTATTAAATCTTTTGTTGTCTGCGCTTCTTCTGACAATGCTTTTTCTTCTGCCGTTTCTTCTACAGGCAGTGTTCCAGAACATCCACTGATTATCAAAATTGAAATAATCAGAATACCAAGAATAATTTTTTGTTTCATTTTGTTTTAGAAAGGAGAACTTATTTATAAATCTTGCGAATAGAAAGTTTTTTAAAAGAAAACTCCAAACCTGCAGGATATGATAAAGGATATATGCAAGTTAAAAGAATGTCCTGAGTGCGCAAGCACAAATATTATCCACAGCAAGCAGAGAGAACAAGTAATATGCCGTGACTGCGGTTTGATTTATGAACCAATGGTCCCTGACCAAGAGGAGAAATTTGAGCGTGTAAGTGGAATAAGAAAACTCGGCAGGGGAATAAAAAAAGCTGCTGGCAGACTGCGAAGAAAAAAAACAAAAGTAAAGACAAAAAAAATAAAGACAACAAAACAAAAAAAAGTCAGGACAAGCAAGAAAAAAAAGAGATAAATTTTTTAGAATTCTTATTTTAATATAGGGGAACCCTATGACTTCCAGACAGCATTAATTGAATGGTGGTTCTTTTTTGTGAATACTAGGAATAGTAATTAAATCTCAAAATATTCTTTAAAATAACAACCAATATAAAGTGTAAGTACTATAATAAACCAACCTATATATACCCAATCAAGATCTTGACAAAATAAAACTATAAATCCAGCCATTGATGCGATAAGAACTTTTTCGAATACCTCCTTCCATTTTTTAAATCCAATCCTAAAAGTTCCTATTAATAATAATCCGCAGCAACAAAGACTCATTATAAGAGCAAAAAATTCTTCTTCATAAAAAGCAAAAAAGAAGAAAGAAATACTCATAATTAATAAGAGTATCCCTGATATTCCCTTTTGAATAAAATCTAATTTTTTCATTCTCTCCAGACCACATCAACCTGGTCTGTTCTCCAGTGAGGCATGATATCAACTTTTTTCAAATCTTCTTTTCTGCCTGCTTTGTGTTCAAGAATGCCCTGCCATGCAATCATTGCAGCATTGTCAACAAGAAATTCATTTTCAGGAACAAAACATTCTGCATTTCTTTCTTTGCACATTATTTTTGCCATTTCCTGGAGGCGTTTATTGCAGCAGACACCCCCTCCTAAAAGAAGCTCTTTTTTCCCACAATGCGCCATTGCTCTTTCAGCAACCTCTATGAGCATTGCAAATGATGTTTCCTGTGCAGAGAATGCAAGGTCTTCTTTTTTGTATTTTTTTAATATTTTTTGCTTCAGATTTGTCAGCATGCCTCCAAATGAAACATCCATTCCTTTTACAACATAGGGAATTTCAATGTAATCTTTCCCCTGCTTTGCAAGCTGCTCTATCTTTGGACCTCCTGGAAATCCAATTCCTAATTCGCGTGCAAATGAATCAAGAAAATTTCCAATTCCAATATCCAGGGTTTCCCCGAAGATTCTGTATTTTCCTCCTTCAAATGCAATTATCTGGGTGTTAACTCCAGATGCATAAAGAAGAACAGGGTCTTTTGCACCAGTTAACAGATTTCCGATTTCAAGATGTGCAATGCAGTGATTAACTCCCACCAATGGAATGTTTAATTTTTCTGCAAGCTGTTTTGCTTTTTCCATTCCTGCAACTAATGAAGGCGCAAGTCCCGGACCTTTTGAAAAAGAAATTAAATTAATGTCTTCAAGTTTTAGGTTTGCTTTTCCCAGAGCTTCTTCTATTACTGTATCTGCAATCTTTCTGTGATGCTCTGCAACTTTATTTGGAATCATGCCGCCAGATTCTGTTGTAAATATTTCTTTGATATTTGCAAGAATCTTTCCTTTGTCTGTTACAATTCCGACTCCAAATGTGTGGGCAGTTGATTCAATTCCAAGACAGTTCATAATATAGCTAAAGCTAAGTTATTATTTAAAAATTTTCTTCATAGCTCTGCCTATTGCTTTTCTGATTCAAAAAGAAAAAAATGAATACCATGCAAAAATTGGAAATTGCGGACTGTTGGAAATCGCATGTTAAATACGTCGCCGAAGCTTCGTACTTACGCATCAATCCCATCAAACAGATGTTTTAATCTGTGTCCTATGATGTCTCTTTTCAAGGCAGGTTTCGTTCTTAGATGCTTTCAGAACTTATCCTTTAGAGCGTAGCTGCCCGGTTTTACCTTATCAGATATCCGGTAGACCAG
>JAHWIL010000022.1 GCA_019322545.1 Candidatus Woesearchaeota archaeon | reverse complement strand
TAAGAATTGCCGGCGCAAGACCGAGAGCAAGCGAAATAAAGTATGCAGACCTTGGAGAGATTGACAACCTGATAAGACAACTTGCGTTTGACGAGGATGCAACATTAATAACAAGCGATAAAGTGCAGGCAAGAGTTGCAGAAGCAAAAGGAATTGTTGTTGAGTATGTTGCTGTAGCTCTCAAGAAATTAAAGCTTGACAAATATTTTGACAAAACAACAATGTCTGTTCATCTGATGGAAGATGTTGTTCCTTATGCAAAAAAAGGCATGACCGGCAAATGGCAGTTTGCAAAACTTTCCACAAAAAAATTATCACAGGATGCAATAAGAGAAATATCAAAAGAGATAATTGAGAATGCGCGGATAAGGCATGATGGTTTTATTGAGATTGAAAGAACAGGAAGCCTCATTATCCAGCTTGGAATGTACAGGATTGTTATATGCAAGCCTCCTTTTTCAGATGGATGGGAAATTACTGCTGTTCGTCCGATAAAACAATTAAATATTGATGATTACAAACTAAGCGAAAAGCTAAGAACACGAATAGAAAAAGCAGAAGGCATTCTTATTGCAGGTGCTCCGGGAATGGGGAAATCAACTTTTGCACAGGCACTTGCTGTATATTATTCAGCAAAAGACAAGATTGTAAAGACAGTTGAAGCTCCGCGTGATTTGCAGTTAGGGCCAAGCATCATGCAGTATGCACTGAGCCACGGCTCTCTTGAAGAGATACATGACATACTTCTGCTGTCAAGACCAGATTACACTATTTATGATGAGATGAGGAATACGCCGGATTTTAATCTTTTCGCAGACCTGAGATTATCTGGAGTAGGCATGATTGGAGTTGTGCATGCAACACAGCCAATTGATGCTGTGCAGAGGTTTGTTGGAAGGATTGAGCTGGGAGTTATACCTCATATAATTGACACTGTTATTTTTATCAGGAATGGAACTATAGATTCTGTTTTATCTGTTGAGATGACTGTAAAAGTTCCTTCTGGAATGACTGAGGCAGATTTAGCAAGGCCTGTTGTTGTTGTTGCTGATTTTGAAACAGGCAAACCTGCTTTTGAGCTGTATTCTTATGGCGAGGAAACTGTTGTTATTCCAGTCCAGAAAGGAAAGGCAAAAAACTCCATGCATGAACTGGCAGCAAAATCCATTGAAACTTATTTCAGGAAATTTTCAAAAGATGTGAATGTTGAGATGACATCTGACAATAGGGCTATTGTTTATGTTCCTGAAAATGTTATTTCAAGAGTCATCGGAAAAAAAGGAGAGAATATTTCTGGAATTGAGAAAGAGCTTGGAGTCCGCATTGACATCAGGGAGCTTACTAAATCCAAACCAGTTTTAAGGAGTGCTCCTTTTGAAGTTGAATATACAAACAGAGATATTATCTTTTATCTTGAAAAAAAAATGAGAAATAAAGATATTAAGATATATGCCGGAAATGAGCTGCTGCTTTCTGCAAAAGCAGGGAAAAAAGCAGTGCTGAGGATAAAAAGAAAAAGTGACGTAGGCATGGCGCTTGAAGACGCTCTTCATGCAGGAAAAATAAGGCTGGGTTAAGATGATTGGAATTAGATTCATCCGGGAGAATCCTGAAAAAATAAAAGAGGCAGTTAAAAACAGGGGTTATGCTGCTGATATCGAAGAATTTCTTAAGCTTGATGAAAAATATCTTGCAAGCCTGCAGAAAGTTGAGAAGCTGAAACACCAGAGAAATGTTGCTTCTCTTGAAATCAGAAAACTGAAAGTGGCTGGCAAGACAGCTGCTGCGCAGATAAAGGAAGTAAAAGAGATTCCTGCAAAAATCAAAAAACTTGATGACAGCATTAAGAAAACAAAGGAAATGATGAATTCTATTCTTATGGCAATCCCAAATATTCCTGCAGATGAGGTTCCTGTTGGGGGAGAGTCAGCAAACAAGGAAATAAAAAAATTCGGCAAGCTTCCAAAATTCAAGTTCAAGCCAAAACCTCATTGGGATATTGGAAAAGACCTTGATATAATTGATATTGATACTTCAATTAAATTATCTGGAGCTGGTTTTTATGTTTTCAAGGGGCTTGGTGCAAGACTGCAGAGGGCTTTGATTAATTTTATGCTTGATTTTCATGCAAAAGACGGTTTTAAAGAAATAGTTCCCCCTCTGCTTGTAAATAAGAAGGCGCTGTTCGGAACTTCTCAGCTTCCAAAGTTTGAAGCAGATTTGTATAAAACACAGGAAGGGCTTTATCTTACACCTACTTCAGAAGTTGAACTTGCAAACATGCATGCAGATGAAATTCTTGAGAAAACAGATTTGCCAAAATATTACTGCGCTTATACTCCTTGTTTTAGAACAGAAGCAGGCAGGCATGGAACAGAAACTCGGGGAATTTTCCGGCTGCACCAGTTTGACAAGGTTGAAATGGTTGTAATCTGTCATCCTGAACACTCATGGACAGAGCTTGAAATGCTAAGGAAAAGGGCTGAGAAGATTCTTGAGATGCTTGAAATTCCATACAGAACATGCATACTAAGCACAGAAGATATGGCTTTTCCTTCTGCAAAAACATATGATATAGAATGCTGGAGCCCTGCTTTGGAAAAATATCTTGAAGTAAGCAGTGTTTCAAACTGCACTAATTTTCAGGCAAGGAGGATGAATACAAGATTCAGGACTCCTGCTGGAAATGTTTTTGTGCATACCTTGAACGGCTCTGGGCTTGCCTTGCCAAGATTAATTATCTCTATTCTCGAATGCTGCCAGCAGAAAGACGGCAGTGTAAAGATTCCAAGAGTTCTTCAGCCATATATGAATGGCGTGAAGATAATTGAAAAGAGAAAATGAGATATCAAAAAATCCTGATAACCGGAGGTTGCGGATTTTTAGGGCAGCACCTGGTTACAAATCTATTAAAGGAGTTTCCCAGGCTAAAGATAAAAATACTTGATTTAAAGGCAAATCCACGCCCTCTTTATGATTTCAGCGGCAATCCAAATATAGAGATATTATTGAATAAGGATATCTGCGATTATGATTCTATTAAAAATGATTTCAGGGGTGTTGATGCAATTATACACCTGGCAGGAATTGTATCTTTTTCATTAAAAGACAGGAAATTATTGGAAAAGGTCAATGTTAATGGAACAAGCAATTTGTTAAAGACTGCCCTCAAGAACAAAATAAAATTATTTTTGCATATAAGCTCTGTTGCTGCTCTGGGCTATGGAGATAACAGGGATAAACCAATAAATGAAACTTTTAACTTTGACTGGGAGATTGCAAAATCAAAGAAAAAGTTCTATATGCTTACCAAGCATCTTGCAGATGTAGAGGTTGAGAAAGCAAGAAAAAAAGGGCTCAAGGTGGCTGTTGTATATCCCGGGCTGATGTTTGGACCTGGTGATTTGGCAAATACTTCAAAATTAATTAAAGCTATAAAATCCAGAAAGATTCCGGTTAACATGCCGGGAGGAACAAATATAGCAGATGTAAGGGATATTGCCAGAGGAATAACATCTGTGCTAAAAAAAGGGATTAATGACGGGAATTTTTTATTATCAGGCTATAATCTGACATTTAAAGAAGTTAACAAAACTATCGCACATGTATTGGATGTCAGGCCTCCAAGGATAACTCTTCCGAAATCAAAAATTTTAAATTCACTGATGTTTAAATTAATGTTATTTATAGAATCAAAGGCTAAGAATAAGATAGATTTAACTGCAGACAATATTGATTCTGCGTTTAAATTCAGGTATTTTGACAATTCAAAGGCGAGAAAAAAACTCATGTGGAAACCAGAGATTAAATTTAGCCAGACAATTGAAGATACAATAAAATGGATGAATACAAATGGTCATTTTGAAGGATAAAGTTATTGTAATAACCGGGGCAAGCAGCGGCATGGGCAAGGCAGCTGCAATAGAATTTGCCGGAAAAGGAGCTAAAATAGTGCTTGCTGCGCGCAGAACTGAAAAACTCAAAGAACTCAGGAAGTTCATCAACACATTCAATAAAAACTGCATTTATGTAAAGACAGATGCTACAATAGAAAAAGAAGTAGAAAATCTGTTTAACAAAACAGAAGAAAAATTCGGCAGAATAGACTTGCTTGTTAATTGCGTTGGCAGAGGTTTAAAATCAAAAGTAGTTGACATCAGTTATGATGACTGGACTTCTGTACTGCATTCAAATTTAACAAGTGTTTTTTTGTGTTCAAAAGAAGCTGCAAAAAGAATGATAAAAAAGAACATAAAAGGGCATGTTATTACAGTATCTTCAATAGCAGGGCTTTTCAGCACTCCTAATTATTCTGCTTACTGTGCTTCAAAACGCGGTGTAACTGGCTTTAAGAAATCTTTTAAATGGGAGATGAGAAAGCACAGCATTAAATCCTCTACAATACATCCATTCAGGGTAAATACTGAATTTTTTAATGCTTATGGGAAAAGACCTGGCAGAAGCCAGATGCTTTCTCCAAAAGATGTGGCTGATTATATTGTTGCCATTGCGCAGCGTTCAATTCCAAAGAGGATTTGTATAAGAACATTAAATGTATTTAAAAGAGTATATTATGCTGTCAAATACTCAGTAAAAAAAGGTGAATAAAATAGACGAAAAAAAAGAGCTATGGATTCTTAGTCTGATGTTCTTAGCTTATTCTGTGATTTTTTTTGTGATGTCAATAAAAAACAATAATTATGAATATATTTATTATAACCTTATCATGATTATTTGTTTTGTTGCATTGCTGATATTCTATAAAAAAATGCATCTTAAAATATCAATGGTAGCAGGGCTGCTGATAATGGGCTTCCTGCATCTGGCAGGAGGAAATATCATTGTAAATGGACTGAAATTATATCAGGCAAGTCTGTTTGTTATTCCTTATGACAAGATTGTGCATGTTTTTGGAAGTTTTGTGGTTACTATTATAGCATATAACCTTATACTCCCTATTCTAAGCAGGAAGCATATTGAAAAAAAGATTTTTTTTATAGGTTTTTTTGTTTTTATTGCAGGAGTAGGAATTGGTGCATTAGCAGAAGTTGTGGAATTCATAGCAACCATAATTGTCAAACATAATATTGTCGGAGATTATGCAAATAATGCCGCAGATTTGATTGCTAATTCAATAGGCGCGATAATTGCCGCAATTGTATCTTCAATACATTTTAAAAGAAAGATAAGAGATTTTAGATGAAAATTTCTGTAATTGCGTCTGGAAGCAATGGAAACTGCTGCTTGATTGAGAAAAAAGATGTCTCTATTCTGATTGATGCAGGAAAGAGCGGCAGGGAAACAGAATACAGGATGAATAAACTTGGAAAAACCCTTGAGAATGTTGATGCTATTGTTATAACACATTCCCACCATGACCATACTGCAGGAGCAGGAGTTATCTCAAGAAGATATAACATCCCCATCTATATATCAAAAAAAACATTTGCTGAATCAAAATACAAGATAGGTAATGCAGAAATAAAGCAATTTAGCAGGAATTTCAGGGTTAAAGGATTAGAGATTAAACCAATTCAAACATCCCACAATGTATACAGCCAAGGATTTATGATTAATGATTTTGGGATATTTACAGATACTGGAATTATCACAAAAGAGATGAATGATGCAATCCCAAAATTAAAGGCTGTTTTGCTTGAATCAAACTATGATATTGATATGCTGGTTAATGGCTTTTATCCCCATTACTTAAAACAATGGATATTATCAGATAAAGGTCATTTGAGCAATGTTGATGCAAATAAATTCATACAATCAAGAGGAACAAACCTTTCTTTAGTATTATTAGGGCATTTGTCTGGAAACAGTAACACGCCAGAGATTGTCAAGAAAACTTTTGAAATGATAGTAAAAAGAAAAATAGAATGTAAGATATGTTCAAGAGAAAGAGAAACAGGAACCTGGGAAATTTAAGATAGAAAAAAGTCTGGGGGGTGGAACCCCCATCTGGATTAAAATTACGAGTTTGTCAAAAAAACAAAAATTAGATAAGAAGAAATAAC
>JAHWIL010000021.1 GCA_019322545.1 Candidatus Woesearchaeota archaeon | reverse complement strand
ATCAAGATAAGCTATACGGATATTTGATTCATGATTTTAAGACCTTTAAAGAACATGAAGGGATGTTGGGGGTATTAAAACAGTTGAAAGGTGAGGGAAAGATAGAAAAAATTGGTTTTTCATTATATTCTCCCATAGAACTTAAATATTTGCTGCAAAATAACATATCTTTTGATGTTGTCCAAGTTCCTTACAGTATTTTTGACCAAAGATTTTCAAGATATTTTTCTTTATTAAAGGAAAAAGGTGTAGAGGTTCATATAAGGTCGGTGTTTCTGCAAGGGCTTGTATTTAAGAATCCTGATAAATTAGAAGGAAGATTTGCCAAAGTAAAAAATAAATTACTGAAATTAAGAAATCTCTCAGATAGATTAAATATCCCTATTTCTTCACTTTGCATAAATTTTGCTTTGTTGAATGAATATGTAGATAAGGTAATTATCGGTGTTGATAGCCTTAATAACTTAAAAGAAAACATTCCTTCCATGAGAGATAAACTAAGAATCAAAGAGATATATTCCAATTTGAAAAATCTTGAAGAAACAGATGAAAATATAATCTTGCCTGTTAATTGGGGTGAAAAATGACTGTCTTGGCAATTATCCAAGCAAGGATGGGTTCAACTAGGCTGCCTGGGAAAATGCTGAAAAAGATAAATGGAAAACCGCTTATTTTTTATGCGCTCGAACAAATAAAAAAATCAAAATTAATTGATAAGATGGTTCTTGCAACAACTAATAAGAAAAGAGATGTTGTTTTGCTTAATACTGTAAAACAAGCTGGTTATGATGTCTTTGCAGGGGATGAAGACGATGTTCTGGATAGATATTATCAAGCAGCCAAATTATTCAAGGGAGACATTATAGTTAGGTTAACTGGAGACTGTCCTTTGATTGATGCAAACATTATTGATTATGTTCTTCAAAAGTTTAAAGATGATAGCTGTGATTATGCAAGCAACATACATCCTCCAACCTTTCCAGATGGTCTTGATGTAGAAGTATTTTCTTTTAACTCACTTGAAAAAGCATGGGGTGGGGCAAAATTAAATTCTGAGAGAGAACATGTAACCCCCTATATATGGAAAAATAAAGATAAATTTAAACTTCTTAATTTAAAGAATGATACGGACTTTTCTGAAATTCGATTGACAGTTGATGAAGAGGATGATTTTTTATTTATTAATAAGTTGTTGAATAAGATTGGAAATAGAGAAATAACTTTGAATCTTATCGCAGAAACATTACAAAAATTTCCTGAACTGAGAGAACTTAACAATAAATTTGAAAGAAACGAAGGCTATGCTAAATCAATTAAGGAAGACAAGATGAAGGAAATAACTAATTTTGAAAGAAGTATTGAATGGCTTAAAAAAGCAAAAGAAGTTATACCTTCTGCCAGCCAAACCTATAGCAAGAGCTATAAATATTTTTGTGAGGGTGCTGGACCTGCATTTTTAGAGAAAGGTGATGGCGCTTATGTTTGGGATATTGACGGCAATGAGTATATTGACTTTATCTGTGCCCTTGGTCCTGTAACAGTTGGTTATAATAACAAAGAAGTTAATGGTGCAATTATTGAGCAATTGAGTAAAGGCATTTCATTTTCACAATCAACACTACTAGAAATAAAGCTTGCTGAGAAACTTGTTGAGATTATTCCTTGTGCTGAGATGGTTAGATTTGTGAAGAATGGTTCTGATGCTACTTCTGCTGCAGTAAGGCTTGCACGTGCATATACAAAAAAGGATATTGTTCTTGTATGCGGCTATCATGGCTGCCAGGATTGGTTTATCGGTTCAACTGCAGGCGACTTTGGTGTTCCAGATGCAGTTAAGATGCTAGTTAAAAAATTTGAATATAATGATATTGACTCTTTGAAACAATTGTTTGAGGAAAATAAAGATAAGGTTGCTGCTGTTATTATGGAGCCAATGCAGGAGAACGGACCAAATAGAAATTATTTGAATGAAGTTAAAAAAATGACTCATGAGAATGGGGCTGTTTTGATATTTGATGAGGTTCTTTCTGGTTTTAGAATGGCTCTTGGCGGAGCACAACAGCATTTTAATGTTATTCCTGATTTATCTGCATTGGGAAAAGGCGTTGCAAATGGTTTGCCTTTGTCTGCTGTTGTTGGAAAAAAAGAGATAATGAATCTGATTGATGAAGGTGCTTTTATATCAATGACTTTTGGAGGTGAGACATTATCCCTTGCAGCCGCATTAAAGACAATTGAGATTTTAGAAAGAGAGAGTTCTTTTGAGTATATCTGGGAGCTCGGCAATAGATGGAAGAAAGGAATTCAGGAATTAATTGATAAGAAGGATATTTCAAATATTGCAAGGGTTGTTGGAGCTGCACCACATTGCGGCGTGTTGTTTTCAAAAGCAGGAAGCTTAACCGAACATGATTTATTTTCTATTTTCCAGCAGAAGCTTATTTCAAAAGGAATACTTAGTCTTGGCATAAATAATTTCTGCCTTTCACACACTAAAGAAGATATTGATAAATTTATTAAAGCAGCTGATATTGCTTTTGAGGATGTTATTAAAGCAGTTGAGAAAGATTCTGTTGAAGGCATACTAATTGGACAAAAATTCAGGCCAATTTTTAAGAGGAATTAAAATGAGATTAATAAATATTCAAGGTAAGAGGATTGGAGAGAAATCTCCTTGTTTTATTATAGCTGAAGCTGGTGCAAATTTCAGAATTTCAGATAATCCTGATGAAAATTTCAAACAAGCATTAAGGTTGATTGATATTGCTGTAGAAGCAAAGGCAGATGCTGTGAAGTTTCAACTATATCGTGCAGACAAACTTTATGTTAAGGATGCTGGATTTGCTGATTATATTGGAAAGAAAAAATCAATTTACCAGATAATAGAAGAGATGGAGATTCCATATGAATGGCTTCCTAAACTGAAGCAATACTGTGATGACGCTGGCATTATTTTCTTATGCTCTCCTTTTGATGAAGCAGCAGTTGATGAACTTGAAAAAATCAATGTGCCAGCATATAAGATTGCTTCATACACTATTTCTCACATACCTTTGCTGAAATACATAGCACAAAAAGGAAAGCCAATTATAATGTCAACAGGAACATCAACTATTGAAGATATAGAAAGAGCTATTGAGACTATAAAAAAAGAAGGGAATGACCAGATTGCACTGATGCAGTGCACTGCAAAATATCCTGCGCCTCTTTCAACAGTTAACTTAAAAGTGATACTTGAATTGATAAACCAATTCAATATCCCAGTTGGATTATCAGACCACTCAAGAGAGCCTTATATTGCGCCATTGGGTGCTGTGGCTCTCGGCGCAAAAATAATAGAAAAGCATTTTACAACAGATAACAATCTGCCAGGACCTGACCATGGATTTGCTATTCTTGACAATGAACTGATTGAATTAGTAAAGAATATTCGGATGATGGAAAACTGCCTTGGGACTCCTGAAAAAAAAATCCAGGCAGAGGAACAGGAATTATACAAATTTTGCAGAAGGGGAATATATGCTGTCAAGGATATTGCTGAAGGAGATATCTTAACAAAAGAGAATATTGCGGTTTTAAGAAGTGGAAAAAAGGAAAGAGGATTAGAGCCGGACTCTTTTGAAAAAATTTTAGGAAAAAAAACAATCAAGGAGATTTGTAAGGGAAATGCCTTGTATAAAGGGGATGCCTCATGAAAATAATATTCAACGGAGGAAGACAGGCAGGAGTTATTTGTTTATTGACAGCTTTAGCTGCAGAAAAAAAAATTGTTTGTGTAATACCTGAGGATAATTTTGTCAAAACAACTGCTGAAAAATTTAATCTGAATATAAAAACCCCAGAAAACATCAACAATCCTGAATTTGTTGAGTATCTGAAATCATTAAATGCTGATTTATTTATTTGCTGTCATGGAAGAACGATTATCAAAAAAGAGATATTATCCTCTATAAAATGTATCAATATTCATCCGTGCTTATATAAATACAAAGGAGTTACTCCTGTTAAAAAACTGCTGGAAGACAATGAAAAAAAAGCATCAGTTGGGATTCATTGGATGACTGAGAAAGTTGACTGCGGAGAAACAATTGCTGAAAATTTCATTGAAGTACATGGAACAAATGAGGTAGAAGTTTATAATGAAATTTATCCGCTGTATTCCATAACGTTAAAAGAGGCGCTGGAAAAAATAAAATGAAGGAATCTATCAAAAAAAACATACTTGAAGCAAGAAATAGCTTATCCTTAAAGCAGATAAAAGAAAAAAGCAGAATTATAAAGAAAAATCTTTTGGATATGGAACAATTCCAGAATGCAGATGTGATTCACTGTTATATCTCAAAAGAATCTGAGGTATCTACACATGATTTGATATCTGGATTAGGGAAGACTTGGATTATTCCATGTTTACAAAATAATTGTCTGGAAAGCTGCAGATTTAATGGATTTCAAAACTTAAAGAAAGGCAGTTTTGGAATACTTGAACCAAAAAAAATAGAAAGATTTCCAGAAGAGAGAATAAAGATGGTGCTGGTTCCAGGAATAGCATTTGATACAAGAGGGTATAGGTTAGGTTATGGAAAAGGATATTATGACAGATTTTTAAAGAACTCAAATGCTGTTAAGATTGGACTTGCATATGATTTTCAGATTGTTAATAATGTGCCGGAAGAAAAACACGATGTAAAAGTTGATTGTATTATAACAGAAAAAAGAATAATAAGGTGCAAACATGATTAGAAACATAAAAAAAATAGACCCGAAACTTGGCAGGGCAATTGCTGGGGAGATTGACAGGCAAAGAAATACAATAGAACTTATTGCATCTGAGAATTTTGCAAGCAGAGCCGTGTTAGAGGCTGCTGGAAGTGTTTTGACAAATAAATATTCAGAAGGATATCCAAAAAAAAGATATTATGGGGGAAATAAGTTTATAGATATCTCTGAGAGTCTGGCAATTGAAAGAGCCAAGAAATTGTTTAATGCAGAACATGCAAATGTCCAGCCACATTCTGGCTCACAAGCAAATATGGCTGCTTATTTTGCTTTGCTTAATATTGGAGATAAAATTCTTAGCATGAACCTGGCTCATGGAGGCCATCTTTCCCACGGAAGCCCTGTAAGTTTTTCAGGAAAATGGTATGAGATAGTTCATTATGGTGTTAAAAGAGAAACTGGAAGGATTGATATGGATGAAGTCAGACAGATTGCACTTAGAGAAAAGCCAAAACTAATTGTAACAGGTGCTTCTGCTTATCCAAGAGAAATTGATTTTAAGGCATTTAAGGAGATTGCTGATGAGACAGGTGCATTTTTAATGGCAGATGTTGCCCATATTGCAGGTTTGATTGTTTCAGAGCTACATCAGAACTCTGTTCCTTATGCAGATGTCACTACAACTACTACTCATAAAACATTGAGGGGACCCAGAGGAGCAACCATCTTGTGCAAAGAAAAACATGCCAATGCAATTGACAAATCTATT
>JAHWIL010000020.1 GCA_019322545.1 Candidatus Woesearchaeota archaeon | reverse complement strand
CATCTTCTGCAAATTCTTTTTTCTGAATCATCATCAAACCATTTCTTGTAAACAGCTGGTTATGCCGCGCAGTCATAGTGGGATATCTTGAATCAAAGCAGTCAATTCCCATTTCAACACACTCAAGGATTCTTTCAGGAGTTCCTACTCCCATGAGATATTTTATTTTTTCTTTTGGCATGTTTTTCAAGCCAACAATAACAGAATCATACATCTCTTGTGCAGTCTCGCCAAGTGCCAAGCCTCCAAGAGCAAGTCCATCAAAACCAATCTCAGAAATCTTTTTTGCACTCAGCCGTCTTAATTCTGGAATAAGTCCTCCTTGTGCAATGCCAAACAGCAGTTGTCCTTTTTCATTATGTTCATTATGGTATTTCTTGCATCTTCTTGCCCAATCATGTGTTTTCTTTAATGATTCAATTATCCTGTTTCTTGAAGCAGGATAAACAGGCATGTCATCTAAACACATTGCAACATCTGAATTAATTTTCAGATGAAAATCCATATCAATCTCAGGAGTGCAAAGAATAATCTCTCCTGTGTATGGATTCTTGAACTTAATGCCGTCTTGATTTGTTCCAAATAAAAATCTTTCAGAATACATCTGAAATCCTCCGGAATCTGTAAAGATATTTCCCTGAAAGTCCATGAATTTATGTATTCCTCCAAGTTTATCCATGACATCAACTCCTGGAGACAGGGACAAAATAAAAGCATTTGAAATAATTGTCCTGACACCAACTCTTTTCAAATCATTAGAATCAAGATATTTGCCAGTTGCCTTTGTTGCAACAGGCATGAAAAAAGGAGTTTCATAACTGCCTGATTTTGTTTTTAATATGCCTGTTCTTGCAGTTCCATCTGTATTTGTTATTTCAAACAATTTAATCCACCAATCTTTAAAAACCCAACCAGATTTCTACTCCCCTGCTTGGCGAGGGAGCAGAAATCTGGAGTTAACGAGCGAAATCATCAAACAACTCATTTATCTAAAAATACTTCAGAATAGCTTTTAAATTTTTTCTCTTTTGGTTAATAGAATAAGTAGCAACTTCCTGCAGTTCTTTTCTTGCATTAAATGCAACTGATAATCCGACTTCTTTTGCAGGGGGGATATCATTCACACCATCTCCAATAAAAGCACATTCCTGCGGATGAAGCTTATATTCTCTCATCATTAGTCTTAAAAAATCAATTTTTCCTTCATAGTCAGTAGGCAGGATATTCCATGAAACAAGTTTTTCTGTCTTGTCATCAAAAAAATATTCAACAGCAGCAAATGTAGTATCAATATCCAAATCCCTTATTGCCCGGTTTGCAAGATTTTTAAGTCCTCCAGATATAATAACTGTCTTATAGCCCTTTTTCTTTAACTCTTTGAATGTTTCTTTTGCGCCATCTATGTATTTAACTTTATTTATTACATCATAAAAATGTTTCATTGTTAAGTTATGTTTTTGGAACAATTTAAGTGTCCATTCACACCACTCAATATAATTATTAAATTTTCCTTCTGCCCACATAATTTTGCCTTCATCTTCCTTTTTCCTGCATTCTTTTCCAAGTGAATTGCCCAAGGCAGTCCATACACTTGCAGCTACATCTTTTCTTTCTTCAATTATACCTGATTCAAAAATAACTCCTTCCATGTCAAAGAATATCAGCTTTATTTTGTCTTTTGCCATAATGCTATAAAAAACCCTCAATATTTAAATATAACCCTTTCTTTTTACTCTTTATGAAATTCATTTCAGTTGCAGAAGCAATGAAAAAAGAAGGCGGAAAAGTTGCTGTTAGGGGCTGGGTTTACAGAATAAGAAAAAGCAATGAATTTGTCTTTATAATTCTAAGGGATGTATCTGACATTATCCAGTGTGTTGTTGAAAAAAAGAAGTCACCAAAACTGTGGCATGATGCAGAGAAACTAACAATGGAATCCTCACTTGAAATTGAAGGGAATATTCACAAAGAAGAAAGAGCCCTGACTGGATACGAGATTCATGCAAGCAATCTTAATGTAATAAATACTGCAGAAAGATTTCCAATCACAAGAGACAAATCACCTGAATATTTGCTTGATGTGAGGCATCTCTGGCTGAGAAGCAGAAAAATGTCAGCTGTCCTGAAAATAAGAAGCACAATATTCGGCGCAATCCATGAATTTTTCAGAGATAATGATTTTTACGAATACCAGAGCCCTATTTTCCAGTCAGTTCAGTGCGAAGGCGGCTCTACTCTGTTTGATGTTCCTTATTTTGGGAAAAAAGGAGTTTTCCTTGCACAGACATGGCAGCTTTATGCAGAACCTGCAATATTTGCTTTGGAAAAAATCTATACAGTTTCTCCTTCATTCAGGGCAGAGAAATCAAAAACATCAAGACATCTGACAGAATTCTGGCATGCAGAAATGGAGGTTGCATGGGCTGATTTTGAGCAGATACAGGATTATGGAGAGGAATTAATCAAGCACATTGTAAAAAAAGTCCTTGACAAAAATAAATCTGAGTTAAAACTACTAGGAAGAGACCCTGAAAAACTTGAACCAGTATTGAAGAAAAAATTCCATAGAATGACCTATGATGAAGCATTAAAAATCCTGAAGAAAAAATGCAGCATGGATATTCCGTGGGGAAAGGATTTGAGAACAATTGAAGAAGACAGGTTGTCTAAATTATATGATGTTCCTATAATCATTACAAACTATCCGAAAGAAGTAAAGGCATTTTATATGAAAGAAAACCCAAAAAATCCAAAAGTCGTGTTTGGATGCGATTTTATTGCTCCAGAAGGATATGGAGAAATAATCGGCGGCTCTGAGCGGGAGCCTGATTTGAAAATATTAAAGGAAAATCTCAAAAAACTCGGAGAAAAACCAGAAGAATATGAATTCTATCTTGACACAAGAAGATACGGCTCTGTTCCTCATGGCGGATTTGGCATGGGAATTGAACGCGTTGTTGCATGGATATGCAAGCTTGACAGCATAAAAGACGCAATACCTTTCCCAAGAACTCTGGAAAGATATAAACCATGAACAAGCTAATTATATTTGACATGGATGGTGTTGTTTTTAAGAATATTAGTTTTTGGGTAAAGCTCCATAAAGCATATGGCACATACACTGAAGGAAAAGTTCTTGCTGAAAAATATGTGAAAACAAACTATGCAAAACTAGTTGATGAAGTTGTTGGAAAATTATGGAAAGGAAAACCAGCAAAACCATATTATGATTTAATTAAAAAATTAAAATATACAAAAGGCGCAAAACAGACATTTAAAGAACTTAAACAAATGAATTATAAAACAGCAATAATCTCCTCTGGCCCGAAAGACCTTGCATTAAGAGCAAAAAAAGAATTAAAGATAGATTATATTTTCACAAATGACCTTATAATAAAAAACAACAAAATCTCAGGAGAATTCAAATGGCCTGTTGGAGACGCAAGAAAACAAGTAATTCTCAGAAATCTTGCAGAAAAACTGAATATTGATTTGAAAGATGTGATTGTAGTTGTTCATGGAGACAATGATATCAGAATGGCAAAAACAGCAGGCATTGCAATTGCATTTAATCCATCTTCAAAAGAATTAATAAAATATTGCTGTAAAACAATAAGAAAAGACACTCTAACCTCAATATTAAAACCAATAAAAGAACTTGAACAAATAAAATGGCAGCATCTATAGGAATATTATTTGGAATAATCGCAATGCTTTGCTGGGGGATAGTGGACTTCTTTATTAAAAAACTGACTAAAAAAATAGGAACCTATCATACAGTTCTTTACAGGTCATTTTTCTCAGCAATTGTTCTTTTGGTTGCATCATTGTATTTTACAAGAACAATCTTTACATCAAGAAGTTCATTATTAATCCTAATTGTAATCGGCTTTACAGGATATCTTGCTTATCTTTTTTATGTCCGGGGAATTGAAGTCGGTCATGTATCAATCATCTCTCCTGTAGCGCATTCTTCTGCAATTATTACTGTTTTATTATCGCTGGTGTTTTTCAAAGAATCATTAAACACAATACAGCTTATGGCTCTTGTTTTGATAATAGCAGGGGTTATTTTGATATCATTCAAATACTCTGAATTAAAAAAATCAAAAAAAAGCCTTGTTAAAGGACTTGGCTGGGCATTAGCAGCAGTTGTTGGCTGGGGAGTAACCTTCTTTTTATGGAAAATTCCATTGTCAGATACAAGCCCATTTGTTGTTGCATTCTCTATTGAGGCACTGATTTTTATATATGCGTTTATATCAGCTGCACCACTAAAAGAAAAAATAATATCTCCTTTAATCAATAAAAAAATCTGGCTTTTTGTCTTAGCTGCAGGAGTTATTACTGCTCTTGGTTCTCTAACATATACCCTAGGCATTAATCTTGAATATGTTTCATTAGTTGCTCCAATTGCAGCAGCATCCCCATTTATTGCAGTAGTAATGGCTTATTTGTTCCTCAAAGAAAAACTAGAATTAAATCAAATAATTGCAGTTGCATTGATATTAATCGGCCTGGTAACTATAGCCCTATAATCTTACCAGCATCATCTTTTATTCTCTGCTCAAAATCAGAAATTCTTTCACCTTCCTGTTTTTCTGTGTCAAGAGCAGAAATCAGCTCTTTTGTTATCTTCTCTTCTTTTGCAGTATCAAAATCAGAAACAGATATCTTGCCAACATGCTCTTTAATCAAGGAATTCTCAATCTCTTCAGGTGATTCTTTCTCAACTTTTATTTCTTCAAATTCCTCGCAAATTAATTTGCTTGTGTTCTTCATTACAAAATAAGCAGACTTGCCGTAGATTTTTTCAAAGATTCTCTTGAAATCAACATCTCCCGGCCTGCCTAAACTTAATTTTCCTGAAACACGCATAGTGATAATTGTATTATTTAGCTGCTTGTTCTCAATATGAGATAATATTTCTTTTTCAACATCTTCAGGTGTTTTATGCCCTGCATCAATATTCATTGTAAATACATTATGAATCTGAACAGGTTCATACCCAATTGTTGTTTTTCCATCAGAAACATCTGCAATATAAAATCCTCCTCGCCCGAGTTTCTCTAATTCTTTGAAATTATTTGGAAAGCAAGGTCCTGGAAATGCAATCAATCCATATCCCGGCTCCTTTCTCTGGAAAATATAATGAACATGCCCTCCTGCGTAATAATCAAATCCTTTCGGCAAAAAGGAAACAGGATGCCCTTCCATTTCTTTTAAATCCTCTGGCTTGAACTCATCCAGTGCAGAATGAAACATAAAAATCTTATAGCCTTCTTCCTGCTCCAGATTTTCCCTGATTAAATCCCTGTAAAATTCCTTTTCAAGCCCTCCTTTTTTTCCAATCATTCCTGTAATCTTTGCCCCTGTTTTTGAATCAACAGTGAAGTTTAGTTTAAGCCTTTCTTCAACTGCCTCTCCTTTTGCAACATTTACAAACAACCCGGCTTTTTCAAGAACATCAAGCATTGTTTTGCCTGAAGGAGAAAAATCATGAGAGCCTGCAATAATATAAACAGGAATTCCT
>JAHWIL010000019.1 GCA_019322545.1 Candidatus Woesearchaeota archaeon | reverse complement strand
GGGTTAAGAACATTTACGTGATGGGCTTTTTTGCACCCATAGTGAACTTCGCAATGGACTGGGGAGGCACAGATACAAAAGCAGGTGTAGGTTCTTGGGATGTATTTGTCACGAAGATAGAACAGTAATAGACCACCTAGAAGGTGTTCCAAATGTCATGACGCTAAACACTTTTAACACTCACGCCCGAAGTTACCCAGAATGTAACTCTCTTTGAATAGCGAAGCAAGATATACTCCTTAAAAAATAATCAATATGTTAAGAGACAGATTTAATTTCTACAGATTGTAAAATCTGTCTCTTTTATCTATAATTTACTATATAGAAAATAAAGAGATAGATTTTATTAGTTTTTATTAATTTTGAAATCAATCAGCACAAACATTAAGCCTGACAAGCATCAGTCCTCTTCCTTTTACAGGAACAGGGTATTCCTGTGCTTCAATGTTTCCAAGGCACTTATCAAACTCATTTGAAAAATATTTAACAGGATTTTCTGGGTCTGATATAAGAAATATATTTAATTGGTATTTTACATTCCATTTATTAAGTGTTTTGCCAAGCAAATTTTGTATCGTATTTTCAACAAAAATACAGGAATCAGGAAGTTCAGTTTTAGCAGTTTCACAATGGAGGTTTCCTCCAGTAGTATAACTCCCCTCAAAATCCATTGCACAATCTGATAATAAAGTAGCTATGGTGTTTCCATCACACTCAGTTGATGTCTCAAGAAGCGCATTAACCATATTTGATGCGAGCTGTGAATTAGTGTAGGTCTTCTTGATTTCAGGAGCGCTTCTCAGGCTGAACTGGAGATAAAAAAGCAAGGCAAGAGATATGAGTATGACTATTACAACCAGTCCAACTATTTCAAGCTGTGATTTTTTACCTGTAGACTTCAACATTTAAAACACCAAAATAATCCCTTTTTATAAACAAATCATTCTGAATAAAAGCAGAGTCCCTTATAATAATCGGAGTCTGGACATTTGTTTTTCTTGTCCAGTTCACAGGGCTTTCATATAAAATAATCTCATCGCCCAGCACATGGTTCTTGACAGACACCTTCATCCCGTAAAATACATTTGAATAATAATTTTTATAATCTTTTTCTTCATCATCCTCAATCTTGGCTTTCAGCATATGTAATTTATACAAGTCAATGCAGGTTCCTGTTGTCTCTGTTTCCTCGCACCTTATTTCCTGCAGAAAAATTGTTTTTAATGATGATGCAACTGCCTGTTTTTCAAGAAACAGAGTTTCCTGTTTTTTTATTGATGATTTCTGGTATTGAGCATAGAATATAATCCCAAATAAAAGCAGGATAAAGAAGATTACAAGTATTCCGATTGTTTCAGTCATCTTTATCTGTGATTTTTTTCTCATTTTAATAAATCAAAGGGCATCCTGCATTTTGCAGTATTTCATTTCTTTCTTTTAGTTCTCTTGCTCCGGAGGTTATTTCTGACAAATCTCCTGCCCTTGCTCCATTAATCAGTTTATCAAATTCAGTTGGAATGTAAAAAAAGCTTGAGCATATTCCTACAGGAGGAGTTTCCCCACTCCGTTCAATCCTCATATGTTTATCTTTCAGCTCTTCTGTCCTCTCTCTATAAATTCCTGCAACATACCACAATCTTGAATGTGCCTTGTTTGTATTGCACTGATAGATATCTTTGTTTCCTGCAAATATTGCCCCAAAGATGTGAGGTCTGTCATTAATGATAGGAACTGAATCTCCAGAAACAAACTTATCTTCTTTCTTTTCATAAAACTGGGCATCAGTAGAGGTTATTTTGACAGCAGAAACTGCTTCATCATCAATTTTCTTAAAATCAGATGGAGGTTCTATGTCATTGTCATCAATATCTAAAAAAACAAACCTAGTCCTGTAATTATTTGTGTATCTGGTTGTAGAGAGTTCATCTATATGGCTCATCTCTTTTGTAATTGAATCTGGCAAATCTCCAAAAATCTCCAATGCCTTTGCTTCATCTTCATAAATAATAATATACCTCACAGATGTTGGGATTACCATAAGGAAATTCTGAACTCTAAATGGCATTCTCCATGGAAGAGTCCATGTTACAATAGACCTTCCTTTTACTAAATCAGGGGCAAAGATAATATCATAAGGAGATTCTTTGCTTATCTTGTTTATAGAATATCTTGAAACACCTGCAATACAGGAAAACTCAATTTCAGTATTTGGGATATCAACTCCAACAGAGGTTTCTTCTGTTGCGCCTGCTCCTGAAAAAATCAGGTTAAACTCCTCAAGAAGTTCTGAAGCAAGTTTTCTGTCAGAGATTGATTTCTGCTTCAGCGCAATTCCTATAAAAAATCCAAGAATAATTGCGCCTGCAATAATAATAAAAATCCAGTGAAACTGAAGTGAAACCTGTGCTTTTTTCATATTTTTTCAATTAGCGTGGCTCCGCCACGCCCTGTCAATCTGATATCAATTCTTCCTTTTACAACAGGCACGCAGAGAATTCCATTGTCCATTTCTATCTTGCCAACATAGACTGGATTTGCAGCAGGAGGCTCTAAAAAAACATTTTCTGTTGTTTTATGAATCCCTGCCTTTATTGCCTCTTTAATAATCCTGTTTTCAGTCTCTCCTTCAACAGCATTCTCAGAAACAAAACATACTTCTTTGTATTTTGATGGAATTCTCAAAGGATTTCTCTCATTAAAAACAACAACATCATTAAGCTGTGTTGACAAAACAGTAATTTCGCTTTCCAGATTATTCTTGAACTGGATAAATGAAACCTCTTCTCCTCTCTGCATAAAGCCGGATATCGCCTTGTATCCGTAAAAAACAATAACTGCAAGAATAAACAATGCAAGAATCCAGATAAATATCTCTCCTGCAATCTGTGATTTTCTTTTCACTTTTCAAACTCCTTGAACATCTTTTTTCTTTTTCTCTTTTCTGCAATCCTTTTCTTTATCTCGGCAATTGCCTTTTTTCTGCGTTCCTCTGCGCCAGGTGTTTTTTTAACAGGAACGATGTGTTCAATCTGCTGTTTGGCAGGTCTTGGAGCAACTGCCCTCAAAATCTTTACACCTGGCTGTTTTTGTTTTTTCAGAATTGATTTAAACCCTCTTTTTCCCGCAATATGTTTAATATAAATAAGATAAGATATTCCTCCAATAACAAATATAAATCCGAATGTCAAAATTATCAAAGCAAGCAGTTTGCTGCTTGGTCTCTCGCTTGGAGAACAGCCGTAATATTCATCAGAAGAATCTGTTACAAAATCATCAATCTCATTATAAGGAGTATGGTCACATTTGTCATATGAATTGTCTATACCGTCTCCGTCAATATCTCTCTGGGCTGCAGAACATCCATGCTCGTCAACAGAAGCGCCAAAGGGAGTATAAGAAAAGTCATCTGCATTGTCTGAAATTCCATATGAATCTGAGTCATCAGCATCTGCCATTTTCGGGTCAGTATGCGCAATATACTCATCATAATTTTAAATGACATCATTATCCAAAT
>JAHWIL010000018.1 GCA_019322545.1 Candidatus Woesearchaeota archaeon | reverse complement strand
TGGACAAACTGCCATTTGAAAAAATAAAAGCAATAATTCTCGTAAAGAAAAAAGCAGAAACAAATCCTGATTATGGAAAACCTCCTGAAAAGAGAACTGCTGAAGAGCTAATCAATTATGGTGTTGTGAATATTGACAAGCCCCAAGGTCCGTCATCTCATGAGATAACTTCTTTTGTAAAAAAAATTCTTGAAATAAAAAAAGCAGGGCATTCAGGGACTCTTGACCCAAAAGTAACAGGTGTTTTGCCAACTACAACAGGGAAAGCAACAAGAATTGTGCAAACCCTGCTGAAAGCAGGAAAAGAGTATGTTGCAATAATGCACCTGCATAAAAAAGTTGATGAAAAAGATATTAAGAAGACATTTAAAGAATTCACAGGAAAAATAAAACAGCTTCCGCCTGTGAAATCTGCTGTAAAAAGGCAGGTGCGCGAAAGAGAAATATATTATCTTGATATTCTTGAAATAGACAAGCAGGATGTTCTTTTCAAAATCGGATGCGAGGCAGGAACATACATAAGAAAATTAATCCATGACATCGGAGAAAAATTAAAAGGTGGAGCTCATATGGTTGAATTGAGAAGAACAAAAGCAGGTCCTTTTGATGAATCAACATTGGTTACTTTGCATGATTTGACAGATGCATATCATTATTATAAAAAAGAAAACAAGGACAAGTTCATCCGCCACTGCATAAAGCCAGTTGAATTTGCAGCACATCATCTGGCAAAAATCTGGGTTCCTGACCAGGCAGTTGATTCTCTGGCGCACGGAATTGACCTGAAAGTTCCTGGAATCTCAAAACTCCACGACAAAATAAAAAAAGGAGATACTATTGCAGTAATGACATTAAAAGACGAATTAATTGCAATTGGAACAGCAAGGATGTCTTCAGAAGAAATCATGGAAAAGGAAAAAGGAAATGCAATAAATATAAAAAAAGTTTTTATACAGCCAGATGTTTATCCAAAGATGAAATCTTAATCTACAGTAAACAGCCTTGAATCAATTACATGAAATATTTTTAGCCTTGCTCCACAGTCAAGCCATCCATGGGCATATGAAAGCGCTGCAAATGCATTAACAATATCTCCTTTTTTCTCAAAATGCTCTGCATCTGAGATATAATTCTTAACCATTTCAAGAATCTCCTTTTTCTCCTCAATTCTTTCAGAATCAGCTTTTTTTGCTTTTTCAAATGCTTTTTTTGTAATGTCAAAATACTTTTTCAGTTTTTCCTGTGTTACTTTTTCTCTGCCCATTTTGAAAATATCAGAATTCCTATCACACATACTATTGTGACGATGATTGCAGCAAGCAGATGAAAGATATAGCCATCCTGGGGAATATTCAATGCTCTTGTAATGCTGTTAATGCCTTCCTGAATTGCATCTCTCCAGACTAAAGCAATAATAAAAGCAAATGCAGCCATTATTGCGATTGCAGTGTTTTTTCTTACTGCGCTCAAGAAATAACCTGTTCTTTGCCTTGCTTTTTCTTTTAAATCACTTTTTTTTAAGTTCATTCTCTTTTTTCAGGCAAAGGCCTTCTTACTGTTATGGGAATAACGTCTTTCTCAAATTCCAGTTTAGCAATTTCTATTGGATTGTATCTTATTTTTTTCAAATCCTTTTCTTCAAGCTTTACAAGAAAAGGAGCTCCCATTGCAATCTGCAAAGCTCTGCTCCCTAACATTCTTGCCTTTTCATATTTGGAATATCTCATTATAAAATCACCTAATCAATTTTCTAAGCTCTTTGCTTTTGTCAGATGCTATGTCAATCATCTTCATGACTTCTTCTGCTGTCAGGGGCTCGTCTCCGCCTTTCTGCATTGCACACAGATTTCCGTCAGCAAGTGTTGCAACAGTAAGCCTGGCTTCAGCAACTTTCTGCTCGTCAATCAGCGGGTCAACTATAAAATGCTTTCCTATTTTCCAGATAGTTACTGAAACAGGGTCTTTCTTAACATCAAGAGGCAGTTTCTTTGCTGTCTTTTCCTTATAATTGACAACCTCTCCTTCTTCCAGTTTTGGAAACACAGCATTCTTTAATGCAACAAGCGCAGATAATGCTGCTGCGTCAAAAAGATTGCCTTCATCATTTATAGGGCAGATGTCAATCATAACACTCCATACTTTTTCTCCTTCTATGATTGCAAGCTTTTTCATGTCAATTAACTTGCTTTCTCTTACTGCCCTGTCAACCAGCCTTGAAAGTTCAATTGCATCAATTCCAGGAGGCCCTGATTCAAATTCAGGGTTTGACATAGGCAATAGCTCTACATTAACCATCAGGCATCCTGCATCAGGAGAGTCTGGGTATGGCTTTTCAACTGCTAGTTTTACTCCTGCCATTACAACTGTCCCTCCAATCCTTACTTCGCATGAGCCTTCTGCATTTTCTGAAGGATTTACCTTAATATCAATCGGCTTTCTGAAATCAAGGGGTTTTCTTCCGTCTAACCTGACATCTTTGTCAAGAAGTCCCAATATATGTTTTTTCATTCCGCTGTGATTCATTTTAATCCACCCACTTTGAATTTTTCTTTTAGTGCTTTTTTCTGGATTTCATAAATATTTTTGCATGTTTTTCCAGCAAGTTCAACTGCTTTTTTAACTGTTTCTTTAGGAACAATGCCATCCATTTGAAGCAGGCTTATCTTGTCAGATATAAAAGCAAGAGGAATGTCTGCAACAACCCCATCATACGCTTCTTCATCATAAATCATGTCAACAACAACCTGCCCGTCAATACTTCCTGCTGCAACAGAGCTTACCAGGTCTTTCATTATAATGCCTGCGTCAGCAAGAGCCATTGATGCAGCGCAGATTCCAGCGCACCTTGTTCCTGAATCTGTCTGCGGAAGCTCGATATAAACATCCACAACTGCATTTGGAAATTGTGATAAATCAATAACAGGCAGAAGAGCTTTTTCAGTAATCATTGATATCTCTCTTGAGCGTCTTGATGGCCCTGGTCTTACGCGGTCTCCTCCGCTTGAGAAAGGCATCATGCTGTAATGACATCTCAATGTCCCTTTTTCAGGATTTTGCAAGAACCTCGGGAACATGCTTCTTGGTCCGTAAACAGCTGCATATGCGATTGTTTTTCCAATCTTGAACATAGCAGAACCGTCTGCTCTTGGAATTATTCCGACTTTTGCCTCTATTTTTCGGAGCTCGTCAAATTTTCTTTTGTCTAATCTCTTTGTATATGCCATTTTATTCACTCTCCACTCTTGGCTCTATTTTTTTGCCAGTCTCTTTTTCTAAAAATTTCTTGATTCTGTCAGTTAATCCTGAAATATGCGATTCTCTTGCAATCTTTTGTATTGTATTCACTGTCAAAAGCTCCATATTCGGGTCATCATTCTGAACCCATGCAGTTCCGTTCTGCCCGACAATTATCTTTGAGCCGGTTGCCTGCTTTATCATTGAAACCATAGAGCCTTTTTTGCCAATTACTCTCGGAACTTTGTGCGTGTTTATAGTTGTTATTCTTCCGCCGTAAAGTTTTCTTAAACCAGGCCCTCTCATTGTCACGTCAACAAGCCTTTGAGTTGTAACCTTTAATATCTTGCATACAATATAATCCCCAAATGTGTAATATTTTGTAAGGTCAGCTCCTTTTGCAACAAATTCAGAAACACCATCTTTAAGAGAAAGCATTGAATGATAAGCAGAGTTAAAATCTATAATCCATCCGCTAAGCAGAATCTCTTTGATAGTTCCTATAATTGTATCTCCCCTCTTTGGAAGGTATCTTCCTGAAAGAGGAATCAATTTTATAGCCCTTCCTTCAATATTTACAAGGCCAAGCTGTGATGCCTTTATATTCTGTTCCTCCCTGTATGTTCCTGCTCCTGGCAGATAATCCATGCCCTCAGCAAGAATCTCTCCTGGAACAGCTATTTCCTTGTCTTTAATTGTTAGTTTGCTCATTTTTTTCACCAGTTTCTATTTTTTCTTTAGTAATATCTTTTCTATCTCCTGCGTGCTTAATTTTTTGTATTTTCTGTCTTTTATTGAGACATATGCGCAATCCAGCCTGTTTTCCTTAAACCCGTCTCCAAGAGCTTTTTTAAGTGCTTTTACAGCAAGGCGTATTCCATCTGGTATTGTCATATCCGGCTTGTATTGCTTGTGAAGAAATCCTTCAACATCTGATTCTCCTTCGCCAATAACAGTTGCCCTATACTGGAAAAATATTCCTGTAGGGTCTGTTTCAAATAATCTTGCAGAGCCATCTTCGTCAACTCCTGCAACAAGAAGAGAAACACCAAAAGGTCTTAAACCTGCTGATTGTGTGCATATCTGTTTTAAATCGCTGATGTCTCTCACAATTGTAAGGACATCTATCGGGCTGTCAAATGTGACAGTGTGCTGCTGTGCTTTTAGCTGTGCTCTTTCAATCAGAACACGCGCATCTGACAAAATGCCTGATGCAGCTGCAGCAATATGATCATCAATCTTAAATGTTTTTTCAACTGCCTCTGGAACAACAAGAGGGTCTATTAGTCTCTTGTCTGCAACAAGCAAAACTCCTTCTTTGCAGAC
>JAHWIL010000017.1 GCA_019322545.1 Candidatus Woesearchaeota archaeon | reverse complement strand
TCATCAGCTCATCTACAGTTCCAAACTGAGACAATTTTCCTGTTGTCTCAGGAGCTAATTTCACCTTCCATCTTTTCTTTTTAATAATACCCTGCATCTCAATAACAGCATCTTTTACAGCACTATAGCAAACCTCTGGTTTCTTGCCGTAATAAGCAGCATGAAATATAACAACAGAAGCTCCGAGATAATGCCCTCTTTCGCAGCTCGCAAGAATATGCCTTTTGCTTGATTTAATTGTAGTCTCTTTTTCAGAATTAAGATTGACATAATAAGGCGCATGGACACTTAATCTAATGCCAAGTTTCTTTGCCTTCTCGCCAACCTGTGAAGCAAGTTTATTTGACATGCGAACACCATGCACAAATTCAACCTCAGCGCAGGACAAACCAAATCTTTTAACCTCATCCAAACCATCTAAAGAAGGCATGCCAAATCCAGCAGGTCCAAAATAAACTGTCATGGTCTCAGTTTCTCAGGCAGTATTGCCTCAATCTTAATCAGTCTTTTTGAAAAGCGGGTTACAATTGCAGATAAAACAATTGAATAAATCAAAAATGCAAGCATGAGATTAAACACATAATTCATGCCAGGGTAAACAAGGCTCGTGATAAATATCAAAGCAACAACTGCAACTGCAATTCCTTTTGGGCAGTTCATAGCAATAAACAGCTTTTCTCCTGGATTAAATGTCTTTTTGCTAAATGAAATCATCACAGAGAATAATCTGATTCCCAAAAATGCAATAAATAAGGTAAATGAAACTATGATAAATGAAAGAGCTTCCCCGCTTAAAATTGATTTTAAATTTACAGGAATCATAAAGCCAATAAGAACAAAAACAAGTATTTCAAGAAGCTTTGAAAAAATCTCTGAAAACTCCCTTATCTTAATCTTATGCTTTAGATAAACATTTCCGAAAAATAAGCCAAGAGCTGTTACAGCAAGAACTCCGTTGCCTCCCAACTGTTCAGCAGATACATAGGTTATCAAGGCAGCTGTAATTGTAGTAAGGGGAGAAAAGGTCGGATGATATATTCGTGTAAAAATCTTGAAGATAATCAGCCCGACAAGTATGCCAACTCCAATGCCTGTTATAAACTGCTGTAAAAAAGGAACAACCTGTCCTCCAAGCTGTGCAAAAACATCTCCCTTTCCTGAAGGAATTCCCCTTATCAAATCAAGAATCAAAAATGGAATCAAAACAGCAAGAGGAGTATTCAGTATAGACTCAACCTCAAGAAACTGAAAAACCTTGGACCGTGCTCCTTTAAACAAGAGAGTAACAGCATCCGGGCTTGTTCCTGACATTGCAGCTGCAAAAAGTACTGCTAAAAATGGAGATATTCCTTTTATTATATGATAAGTAAGAAAAGAAAGTGCAATCATATTGACAACAAGGAAGATGATGGACAGTTTGAGTGCTGAAAGTGATACAGCATCAAAATCCTTTAATTTGAATCTGGAGGCAGCATCAAACACAATCAAGGCAAGGGCAAATATAGCAAGCCCAATCATCATGTTGCTCCTGTAATCAAAAATAATCAGTTTTTTTCCAGCATACTGCAGGTTTCCCAGGATAACACCGACTCCGATGAGAAGAAGATAGTTTGGAACCTTTATCTTCTTTGAAATAACCAGGGTAACAAGCCCAAGCCCGAGAATTATTCCAATATATGCAAGATATGTCAGTGCATCTGCCATCTTAACCTCTTTTATAAAAAATAGAGATAATATGTTTATATAACTTTCGTTAACTAATTAATACTAAAAGTTTGCCTGCTAATCAGAACTTTAGAAGGTTTTTTATACAAAATCCATATCTGATATTCTATGGAAGTATTAAAACAGGTGTTAAAACAGATAAAACCATCAAAAGAAGAGGAAGAATTTGTCAATAAAAAAGCAGATATAATCCTGAAAAAAATAAATGCAAACCTGAAAGATGCAGAAGCAATGCTTGGAGGCTCTGGAGCAAAAGCAACCTGGCTTGCAGGAGTCCATGATATTGATATATATGTCTGCTTCAGCTATGACAAGTATAAGGATAAATCAATTCAGCTTGCTGACATTCTTGAAACCTCACTGAAAAAAATATTTCCAAAAATAATACGGCTTCACGGGAGCAGGGATTATTTTCAAGTAAAGGAAGATAATTATATATTTGAGATAGTTCCAATTCTGAAAATAGAAAACCCAGAACAGGCATTAAATATCACAGACATAAGCCCTTTGCATGTAAAATGGGTAAAAGAACATCCAGAATATAGTGATGAAATCAGATTGACAAAGCAGTTTTGCAGGGCAAATAATATCTATGGGGCAGAATCATACATAAGAGGTCTTTCAGGATACAACTGCGAGATACTTGCAATATATCACAAGGGATTTCTTAATCTTGTGAAATCAGCTTCAAACTGGTCAGAAAAAGTAATACTTGACCCGGAAAACTACTACAAAGACGCGAAAGATATTCTGCAAAAGCTGAATCTGTCAAAGAAAATATCTCCTTTGATAATAATTGACCCTGTCCAGAAAGAGAGAAACACTGCAGCAGCATTAAGCAAGGAAAAATTTGATTTATTCAGGGAAATCTGCAAAAGATTCATAAAAGAGCCGTCAGAAGATTTCTTCAAAATAAAAAGCATAACGATGGAAGATATAAAACAAAAAGCAGAAAAAAAAAGATTAATAACAATGGAAGCTGTCTCATTAAAAGGAAAAGAAGATGTAATTGGCTCAAAACTGCTGAAAATTCATGAATTTATTATAAAAAATCTTCAAAAAAATGATTTCAAACTAATTGACAGCGGATGGATTTGGGATAAAGAGGAAAAGGCGCTGTTTTGGTATATCCTTGACAAAAAGAAACTAAATCCTTACAAAAAATGGATTGGCCCTCCAATGCAGGCAGTTCATCATGTAATGGAATTCAAAAAAGCACATAAAGGAGAAAAGATGTACATTGAAAAGAACAAAATCTGCGCAGATATAAAAAGAAAATACATTGAGCCAGAGCCATTCATGAGGAAATTGATAAAAGATAAATATATCCTTGAAAAGGTTAAAGAAATAAGATTGCTTGCTTAAATCTTTTCCACATACCTGCATTTTGGATACTGGTCGCAGGCAATAAATCCCCCATAGATGCTTCTTCTGAGAACCAGCTTGCCTTTTCCGCATTTTGGGCACTTCTTTCCCTCTTTATCTGATTTTACTTTTTTGCTTGGGCATTCAGGATTTATGCAGATTTCCTGCGGTCTTTTTGCTCTCTTGATAATCATAATCATAGGATATTTGCAGTGCGGACATTCCTTATCTGTTGCCTTGATAAGCCCGTTCTTGGGCAGGCTAAATACTGTCTTGCACTCAGGATATCTGTCGCAGGCAATAAACTTCCCGTATTTTCCGCGCCGTATCTTCAGAATCCCTTGTTTGCATACTGGGCAGTCTCCAATTGTTTCTGCAATCCTTCTTGCTTCATATCTTGCTTCAATAAGCTCTTTTCCTATTTTTTTCTCTTGTTTTCTGAATTTTTCAAGATGTTTTATCAGGAATTTTTTTGCTTTTTCAAGGACTTTTTTCTCTGTTGCCTCATCAGTCCGTATCTTTTCCATCTCTTCTTCAAAATGTCTTGTCAATTCCTCATCCAAGATTTCAGGAGAATATTTTTCAAGTGTCTCAATAAGATGTATTCCAAACTCAGTTGCCTCAACTGCCTTTCCTGTTATATATCCTCTCTGAAATAAAGTATCGATAATTGAAGCCCTTGTTGCTTTTGTCCCAAGGTTCCTCTTCTCAAGTTCCTTGATAATAGAAGCAGGAGTATATCTCTTTGGAGGCTGTGTTTCTTTCTGGTGCAGTTCAATCTTCTTTACTGGTATTTTTTCACCTTTCTTTACGTCAGGAAGCTCATCTTCGCTTAATTTAAGATATGGCTC
>JAHWIL010000002.1 GCA_019322545.1 Candidatus Woesearchaeota archaeon | reverse complement strand
TATTTTCTTGATAAAATATGAAATTCCTCAGCAGATGTCTGGCATAGAGAATCAGATGAAACATATTTCAAGTCCTCAGTTAAGACCAATGCACAATCAGTATCGCCATTCTCAAGCATGGCAGCGCCTTCCTGGATTATCTCCTGCCTTGTTTGCTCAGGAATTAATTTTGATGGAACAAGCAGCTGCATGCAATATCTGTCTGGTTTTGCAGATTTCCAGTCATCTCCGCTCCAAAGACATAATAAATCACATTCAGTCATCCAGGTAGGTGTTTTTTTTAATTTAACATACTGCTCTAATGAATTTTTATAAGCAAATGCAGTTGATTTTCGCTGTTCTGCTAATCCTTTTGCATCAATCATAAATACCTTTCCAGAATACTCTTTTGGCAAAACAATCTTAAATGGAGTATGCCATTTCTTCTTTCCAATTCTTGAACTAAACATAAATATATTACAGTATACAAATTTAAAAAGTTTACTAAAACAGAAAGCTTTTAAAACTTTTATTTTAATAATAGGTTATATGCCCCGGTAGTGTAGTCCGGCCATAATTCAATTACCGGAAAATCATTCTGCCCTCTCGACAAGAAATGGGAGTAAGGCAGTGACACGGGTTCGAACAGCACGAACATGTGAATATTCTGCTTCGGAAGTCCCGTCCGGGGCATTTAAAACCATGAAAAAACTAAACCTTTCACAATTTGATTATGAACTTGCAGACGAGTTTATTGCACAAACACCTGCTGAGCATAGAGACAAATCCAGACTCATAATTGCAGGAGATAAATTAGAACATAGGATTTTCTCTGATATTGTTGAATACCTAAAAGAAGGGGATGTGCTTGTTCTGAATGAAACAAAAGTAATTCCTGCAAAGCTTATCGGGAACAAGATTACTGGAGCTGCTGCTGAGATTATTCTTATGGTAAGAGACAATGAAAGGGTTTTTGACTGCAGAATAAAAACACACAGGCCTAAGATAGGAGAGGAATTTATTTTCAGTGATTTAAAATGCAGGATAATCAGGCAGAATGAGGATTTTTTCTCAGTTGAATTTGACAAGCCGCTAACAGACAGGATGATTAAGAAAAAAGGAATACTTCCACTGCCGCCTTATATCAAAAAAGAAATAAAGGATTATTCAAGATACCAGACAATCTTTGCAAAAAAAGAGGGGGCTGTTGCAGCTCCTACTGCAGGGCTTCATTTTACAGGAAAACTGCTGGATGAATTAAGAAGCAAAGGAGTAAAAACTGCAAAAATATGCCTCCATGTTGGATTTGGAACTTTTTTACCAATAAGAGAAGAAGATATCACAAAGCATGAGATGGAAAGGGAATATTATGAGATTGAACCGATTGATGCGCAGATAATTAATAACTGCAAAGGAAGATTAATATGTGTCGGCACAACATGTTTAAGAGCTCTTGAATCTGCAAGTGAAAAAGATGGAAAAATAAAATCAGGTTCTGGATATACCAGCTTGTTTATCTATCCTGGCTATGAATTCAAGTCAAAAACAAAGGCAATGATTACTAATTTTCACCTGCCAAACTCAACATTATTGCTGATGGTTTCTGCATTTGCAGGAAAGAAAAGGATATTTTCAGCATATAAATCTGCAATAAAGCACAATTACCGGTTTTTTTCTTTTGGAGATGCAATGGTGCTGTTTAAAGAATAAATACATCCGCAATAATTCTGCCTATATAGATGAAACCATTTGCTCAACTCAATACTTCTTTCAAAACCGCCCTGTTTTTTAAAATCTGATTCAAGATACTTATCAGGAGAAATATCTCTTCCAATTTCATTTATCTGCTCTGAATCTTTATGAGGGCTTATTGTCAGGGTTGTTGCAAACAAATCAAATTCTTTTTCCTTCAGAAGACGAAATGCCTCTTTCAGGCGAAACCTGTGGCAGATATTGCATCGTTCCCCTCCTTCCATGTCTTTTTCATGTCCGCTTATATCATCAAACCATAAGCCAGGGACATGGTCTCCTTCTATAAGAGGAACCCCAAGTTTTTCTGCAAGTTTTTTTACTTCATTCAATCTTCTTGTATATTCTGCATAAGGAATTATATTGGGATTGTAGAATAATAAAGTCAAATCATACTCATCAACCAGTTTTTCAATAACTGCTGTTGCACAAGGCGCGCAGCAGACATGCAATAATAGTTTTTTCATCAAAAGTTTTAAAAACCTGTTTCATATAAAAAGTTTTATCTGCCAGTGTCGCATAATCTGGTTTATTGCGCCTGCCTCGAAAGCAGGTGTCCGCAAGGGCTTCTCGGTTCAAAGAAGCTTTGGTTTAGTGCCAAAGCATTGAAAGTCCGGGCGCTGGCGTTTTCAGTAAAATATAAAAAGGCGTAATTCTATGTATATATTGGGTGTGGAGGTTATAAAAATGACAAACACGAGCATAATACTTGGAGAAGCAACTTTAGATAGTTACTTATCTCCACCTAAACAATTAGATAATAATAAAAAAGAAGAGATAAGAGGGCTTATTGAAAAATTAGAAAAAAGGTCAATGAATGTTGAACAGTTGCCATTAAGAATGTTAAGACTCGAACTGGCGCAGTATCCTGGAATTGACCCCACATTTCTGACTATGAGCCTGCCCTTGACAATGAAAAAGGACGAGCTAAAAGAAGAAATCCAAGTTCCAAGATTCAGTGTTTATAAAAGAACAAGTCAGGGATTTGCCTCATTTGTTGTAGTTATCCATCCACAATCTGGTTTTCCAGAATATACGCTTTCTACCAGCGTAGGTTCTCGTGATTTTTCTGAATTGATTTCAGACCCGTTGATGGAGTCTCTTAAGCTTTCTGAAAAAGCAAAAAGTATTGCACAAGCTGAATGGCAGGATTCAAATCAATGTTTATATCACCTTCCTAGAAAATTATGGAAGGGATATAACAGACTAGGAAATGTTAGAATAGGAACTGAGTTTCATGGAATAATTCCTGATAAAACAAAAACAAGATTAGATGAAGCAGAAAGGGTATTCCCTAATGACCAGATATAC
>JAHWIL010000016.1 GCA_019322545.1 Candidatus Woesearchaeota archaeon | reverse complement strand
GCTTTCCTGCAGAATATGTTGACTCTCCTGGCTTGATTATCTTGTTGATATGGGGGTGCTCAATATCGATGTGGGTTATCCTTGCCATTGATTTCCCTTTTTCATGCACATATACCTTTGCTCCCTTGAGTACTTTTTTTCCATAACCTTCCCCTGTCATATCCTGTTTTATAAGCTTCTTGTTTAAAATACTTTCTGTGGAGCTGTTCCTTTTTCTGTTCCGGATATTGTCTCTCCTGACAGGCGAGGGAGACAATATCCGGCTTAGACGCGAAAGATACGGCAGGGAGAGCATAGCCTTGTAACTTTATGTAAAACAGAAATATTTAAATATTACTTAGTAATAATCAGTAACATTAAGTAATACTCTCAAAACAATGAAGGAAAGAATATCAGTAACTCTGGACAAGAAAACTGTAAAGATACTTGAATCCCTGCTTAAGATAAGAAAATTCAGGAACAAATCCCACATTGTAGAGTCAGCAATAGAGCTTTTGGAAAAAGAGGAAAGCAAATGAAGAAAGCATTTATTTGGATTATTGCAGTTATCCTGCTTGCAGGCATCATTTATTTTTCTTCAGGATTCAGCCTGGATTCAATAACAGGGCACAGTATAGGGGCAGTTCCTACTGGTGTTGACTCTGAGGTTGAAGAGCAGATTATCAATAAAGGAACTGCTGAGGTTATTGTAAAACTGAAAGACAAACCAATTGACTCAGCTATTATTTCCGGGAATATTGAAGGGAAAAAAAAGCATCTTGAGGAACAAAAAGAAATGGTAAAGAAAGTGCAGAAAGAAGTGCTAAAAAAACTTGATGTGCAGAAAAAAGGAGAGACCTTTGCCCCTAAAAAAATATTATTCGGGCTTCTGGGAACAAAAGAAGAGCCTGACATAAAATTAGAATACGAATATGGCACAGTCAATGCAATCTCCGGAAATATCACAGAAGACGGGCTGAAAAAACTCAGGAAAAACAAAGATGTTGAATATATCCAGATTATCAGGCCTGTTGAGGCATTTCTTGACAACAGCATTTCACAGATAACTGCTGATGATACCTGGAGTCTGGTTTATAATGGAACCAACTTAACAGGAAGAGGACAGGCAATATGCGTCCTTGATACTGGCATTGATTACACACATTCTGCACTTGGAAACTGCACAACTGCAGGGTTTCTTGCAGGAAACTGCAGCAAGGTTATTGCAGGATATGATGTTTATAATGATGATGCTGACCCTCAGGATGACCATAGCCACGGAACTCACTGTGCAGGCATTGCTGCTTCAAACAACGCAGTCTACAGAGGAGTTGCTCCTGATGCAAATCTGGTTGCATTAAAGGTTCTTGATTCTGGAGGAAACGGCAATACTCAGACTATTATTGCAGGAATTGACTGGTGTATAAATAACTCTCTTAAATACAATATTTCTGTTATAAGCATGAGCCTTGGTGTGAGATATGATTATAACCAGGACTATTGTGATGATGATTTTCCTGCTGAGAGAGATGCAATAAACAGCGCGGTGGGCTCTGGAATATTTATTGCAATTGCTTCTGGAAATGACGGCCCATATGGCTCCGGCATTTCCGCTCCTTCCTGCATCTTCAATGCAACTCCTGTTGGCGGAGTCAATCCATCAGACAGCGGGCTTGAATTCCAGCGCGGAAGCCTGCTTAATCTCATTGCGCCATCAAACAGCATAACATCAACTGTTTTGAACAACGGCTTTGCAGACAAATCAGGAACAAGCATGGCAACACCTCATGCTGCAGGAGCTGCTGCTCTGCTTCAGCAATACAAGCAAATAACTGAAAATACCTCATTCACTCCGCAGGAACTGGAGGATTTGTTTGATAACACTGGAAGACAAATATATGATTCAGCAACTTCAAAAAATTATTCAAGAATAGATGTTTTTTCTGCAGTTATTTCACAGGATTCAATTTCTCCTGTGATAAATATCTCATATCCTGAGAATAATACTGCATTTAACAGCTCCGCTAGTATTAATATAACCAGCAGTGAAGAGCTCTCTTCAGCATTGCTTGAATGGGAAGGAACAAACGAGAGCATGTCAGGAAGCAGAGTAACATGGCATAAACTAAAATACGGGCATGGAATTTATTTATATAGAATCTGGGGAAATGACTCTGCAGGAAATCTTGGTGTTTCTGAAACAAGGATTGTTTCTATAACAAGTTTTTCTCCAAATATAACTTCAGTTTACCCTTTAGAAACAGTTAATATTATTGAGCCTGAAAATCAGAACTTCAACCTGAGCGCACATGACCCGGAGAATTCAGATTTAAACATAAGCTGGCATATCAACGGGAGTTTGCAATTATCTGGCATAAATCAAACAGAATGGAATTTTACAGGCAACTATTCAACTGCAGGAATTTATAATATAACTGCTGTTGTAAGTGACGGCTATTCAACTGATTCAAATGAATGGATTTTAATTGTAAATAACACTCCTTTTGTGTCAGGTTCTGTTATTCCAAACCAGACAGGAGGCAAGACTACAAACAGGACAATTAACTTAAGCCTGTATTTCAACAGCCCGGATAATGAAAACCTTAGTTTTATCTCAACTAATCCTGAAAATATCTCTGTTTATATTGACAATGAAACAGATACTGCCATTCTTGAACCCAGTGTGGATTTTACAGGAATAAGATACATTGTATTTACTGCATTTGATATTTATATGGCAAATGCATCAAGCAATAATATTACAATTAACATCACAGGCAATAATATTCCTGAGGTTCATGGCGTTGAAATCATTTGTTCTGATTCATATAATAAAACTGAAGGAAATCTGAAAGGCTCTTTTGTTTACTATGATAAGGATAATGACAACCAAAGCATGAATGAGACAAAATGGTACAATTATTCTGCTGAAGCTGTTTTATTGAGAAATCTTACTCTTATAGATTCAGAAAGCACTTCAAAAAACCAGACATGGATTTTTTCTGCAAGAACCTATGATGGATATGGCTGGTCTGACTGGGTAAATTCCTCTGGCCTTGAAATACAGAACAGCGGCCCCGTTCTTGATGCAATTCCCGGCCAGTCAGCAACAGAAGGAGATATAGTGACAATTACTGCCTCTGCTTCAGATGCAGATGCAGATGGTTTGGTTTATTATATCAATGACAGCAGATTTTCAAAAAGTGAAAATATATTTACATGGGAAACAAATTCAACAGACTCTGGAATACATTATTTGACAGTAAATGTAACTGACAACGAATCATGGGATGTCCAGGATAATATCAAATTAAATATCTCTGAACAGAACAATGAGGATAGCTCTTCTGGTTCTTCTGGAGGAGGAAGTGGAGGAGGAGGCGGAGGAGGCAGTGTAAAAAAACCCCCTGCAGTTGTTCTTACTGCTAATAGGAAAGATTCCCACACATTTAATCTGCTTCCCCAGGGAAGCACTGAAAAGGGGATAGATAAAACAGAGCTTGCATTTACAGGCTATACTTTTAACACAAACAAAATCCTCTCATCTGTAACAATCACAACAGAAGCGCTGCTGCTGCGCCCCACAGGAATTCCTTCTCCGGCTGAATCTGTTTACCAGTATGTTTCTGTTGATATAAATCAGGACATAGATGAGAATCTTGATTCTGCTGATATAAGATTTAAGATAGATGAAAACTGGATGACAAATTTTGACGAGAATTCTGTGAGGTTAAATAGATATACAACAGAGTGGACTGAACTTGAAACAGAATTAATAGAGCATGCAGATGGATACTATTATTCTGCTGTTTCACCTGGCTTTTCTTATTTTGCAATAACTGCAAAACCAAAAATAGAAACAGTATATGAGGCGTTTGCAGAACCAGAACCTGCTGAAGAACCTTTAATAGAAGAGGATTTGATAAGCGGAGTAGTCACAAAAGAAGCTGAAGAAAAAAATTCATTTTTTACATGGAAAACAGGACTTTATGTTCTTATTGGGACAGGCATTTTAGCTGGACTGATAATCCTCAGGTTTGTAG
>JAHWIL010000015.1 GCA_019322545.1 Candidatus Woesearchaeota archaeon | reverse complement strand
GCCCCTTTGCCCTGTCTATTCTCAGAATCTTGCAGACTATTTTCTTTCCTTCTTTTACAAAATCCCTTATATTCCTTATACGCCCTGGGCTGATTTCTGAGATATGAATCATTCCCTGTTTGCCGAATTCATCAAGACTTGCAAAGACAGAATTATGATATATTTTTGTGATTGTGCATAGAACTAGCGAATTTTCTTCAGGCATTCCGGATTTTTTATATAGCATTACTCAAGAACCTCCAGTATACGGGCTTTAACTTTTGACTTGCCTCCTCTTGGTTCTGCAAGAATCTTTCCGCAGACAAGACATTTAACTATGTTGCTTGATTTTCCAAAGATAATCTGCTCATTTTTACATTTTGGGCATCTTATTTTTACAAATTTTCCCTTGTGTTCTTCTGTCATGATTTCCCCTCATTATTTGAATTCAATTCTTTTAGAACGTATACCTTTTTTTTGAGTGTGGCTTTTTTTGCATTTCTTGCATTCATACCTGAAATCTGTCTTCTTGCTCTGTTTCTTGCCATATCTTTTCCATTTTGACACTGCTCCTTTTGAAACTCTCCCCAAATTTCCATGCCCTCTTGCCTGCCCTCTTTTTCTCATTCTTTTCTTTGAGCCATATCCCATAGGATGGGCGCTGCTTGGTGTTTTTTTCTTTGCAAGTGTCACTTTATGCTCTGTATGTTTCTTGCAGTACGGGCAATAACGCTTTATAATTTTTGGGATTTTCATAGAATTAGAAATAAAAGGTTTATTTATAAAGGTTGTGCTTCAATTCTGATTTTTCTTTCCCTTGTTCTGCAGTTCTACTTATTTATATCAAGAACTCAATTTTCCTTCATTTCTTCTGCTCTTTGCTTTTCAATAAGAATATCTGCAATTACTGAAGGAATCTTTGCAATGTCTTCTTTTTCAAAAGGACCGTATTCTTCAAGATTTTCCCCAAAGAACCTTGGAACAGCATGCCTGAATCTTATTAGTTTGTCTTTTTTCTCTGTTGTTTCAGATATCTCTGGTTTTTGTTCTGGATTTTCTGTGTTTTCCTGTTTTTTCTGCATAATTTCAGGCATTCTTGCTTCCATTACATTGAACAAGACTCCTGTTCTAAATATATTGAGTGTTTCAACCAAATTGTCAAAAAACAGCCTCTCTTTTTCAAGCATTGCTGTTGTATCAATAACAGAGGAAAAAGTTCTTGATGCGTCAACTGCCATGTTTAGGATTTTTCTTTCGCGCCTTTCATAAAATTCTTTTATTATCTTTCTTGTGTTTTCATGCTGTTTTTCTGTTTTCTTTTTTTCTTCAACTGCAAACAAGTCTGTTTTGTTTTTCAGCTCTTCAAATGATGCCTTTTTCTCTTTCAGATAGTTTACAACATCATCAAAAAATGAAGAGTCCAGTTTCTGCAGTGCTTCTCTTGTTTTTTCCCTTCTGAGAAGCTCAAAAAGAGTTTCATATGTTATATTTATTTTATCCATTTTTCCCCCAAATTTTGGAATATTGGCATGTATATAAATTTTTATGTGATAAACGCAATATTTTTAAAACTATGAGATTAGGTTTATATGATGGCAGAGCTTGAATTCAGGGATTTGTATTTTGAAGATGCAGGAGATAGAGTAAAAGTAACTTTTCTTAGAATCTTCTATACTTATTTTGATAAAAAAGCCATTGAAAAAATAGCGCCATTCTCTATAAATGAGAATAAGATAACTTTTCACAGAATCTCTCCTCAGGCAGCTGAAAGAAAATTCAATAGATTGCTTCTTCAGGCATTCGGCAGTCTTAAAAACAGCATTACAGGGAAGAAAACAATCTATGTGCACCAGAACAGCGGAATTCCTCTGATTGGGAGCCTTAATTTTGGGATTATTGACAGAAACACAAATATTATTGAAGTCAGGCCGATAACCAGCTGCAATCTCAACTGCATATTCTGCTCTGTTGACCAGAACAAGAGAAATGTTGATTTTGTAGTTGAAAAAGATTATATTATAAATGAAATCAAGAAGCTGATTGAATTTAAGGGAGATAATGATATTGAAGTGCATATTGGGGCGCAGGGAGAGCCCCTGCTGTATGCAGATTTGACTGATTTGATAAGAGATTTAAGAAAAATAAAACAGGTTAAGCGCGTTTCAATTGACACAAATGCAACTCTTCTTACAAAGAAAAAAATTGATGAGCTTGTTGATTCTGGCTTGACACAATTCAATGTTTCAGTCAATGCGCTTAATGAAAAGATTGCAAATAAAATTGCAGATGCGCCTTACAGCATAAAAAAAGTTACTGAAACATGCAGATACATTGCAAAAAAATCTGATTTGGTGATTGCATCTATCTGGCTCCATGGAATAAATGAGGATGAGATGCCAAAACTTATCAAATTTGCAAAAGAGCTGCAGAACAAAAATCATAAAATAATCCTTGGAATCCAGAACTTTCTTAGATACCGATTTGGAAGAAATCCAGTCAAGCAGATGAGCTGGGATTTATTTAAAAAGAAACTTGAAGCATTGGAAAATAAATCTGGCATGAGGCTTATTCTTGATTTTAAGAATGACTTTAAGGTACATGAAACAAAAAATCTTCCAAAGCCATTTAAAAAAGGACAAATCCTTGAAGCAGAGATTGTTTGCCCAGGACACCTGAGAAATGAGATGATTGCTGTTGCAGATAGCAGGACAATAGCTGTTGTAAACCCTTCAAAGAAAAAAGGCAGGATAAAATTAAAAATTACAAGAACAAAGCATAATATATTTTATGGAATTTAACCGGCAGGAGTTATGCCAAGGTCCATTATATTTATTCCTGAGATAATCACTTCTTTTCCTTTAAGTTCATACATGGGATTTTTGTAATCAGCAAGAGCCCTTGTTGCCCTTCGGGTATCAAGCGCAGTTGCACCTGCAACAAGCAGGGATACTTTTCCATTGGACATTTCATAAATCTTTATCATTCCTTTCCCTACTTCAAAACCTTCTCTGCAGTTGTCTGGATAATTCAGCAGTGCAGCTGCAGCAGCATTTGCGCAAGGACCTCCTATTATGATTGAATTCTGGCCTTTTATGTTGCCGACTTCGCTGTCAAGCTTTGCAATACCGAGCTGTTTTACTCCTCCTATTCTT